>JAADGJ010000087.1:6516-28829 GCA_013152435.1 Chloroflexota bacterium
CGGCGCAGCCTCGCTGCGCCGCCGCAACCGCACGTGGAACGTAGGAGCTTCACCGGCTCGTGAGGAACGCAGCGGCTCCCGCTGTGGACGAACGGAGATCGGCTGCGGTGGATTTCACGCCGCCGCAGGTGGAGTTATGTTCCTGGTGGGTAACAAACACAAGATGTGGTATGCTGTTCTGAATTGAATACGAAATAGCGGGTAGATGGCTCGCTATGCTTTCTTTTCCCTTGCGGAGCCCCGCTCGCCTTCCCTCGACGCGAGATGGGCGGGGGCGATCATGGAGAACGCTGAGGAGATGTGGAGAGCTTATGGAATCGTTGTCGGATCGGCGGGACAGGAGACGAGGCCCTGGCTATGGTGAGCTGCGTGAGATACGTGACGTCAATGGGTTGAATGAACATGATGGGTGTGCCATCATCTGCAATATCCGCAAAGGGGGGCGTGCGACGCATGGCAACGTGAAGCGCACGCTGGAAGCGTTGGGCAAGATGGGCCACCGCACCGGCGATGTGAACGGCGAGGGCGATGGGTGCGGCATCCAGACGGATATCCCTCGCCGTCTGTGGGCCGACTACCTGGAGCGGGTGGGGAAGGCGAGGTGGCTGGCCGAGGATCGCCGATTCTTCGTCGGCCATCTGCTGATCCCCTTTGACCATCGGCAGGACGCGTGGGCCATCAAAGATCGTGTGGTGGCCTTGATCCGGGAGATCGGCTGCGAGCTCCTGCTGGAGCAGGAAGGGCTCACCCGGCGGCTGGCCCTGGGGCGGCTGGCCCGGGAGCAGGAGCCGGAGTTCTGGCAGGTGGCGGGCGTGGTGGGGGGCGGTCCTCTGGATCAGGTGGAGGCGCGCCTGTTCGACCTGCGCCTGGCCATCGAGCGGGAGACCCCGATCCACGTCGCCTCGCTGAGCACATACGTGGTCGTCTACAAGGTGCGGGGGGACGTGGATACGCTGTATCACTATTACCCCGAGCTGCGCAGCCCCGATTTCACCAGCCTGGTTACCATCGGTCACAGCCGATATTCCACCAATACCCTCTCCGTGTTCGAGCGCGTGCAGCCCTTCGGCGTGCTGGGGCACAACGGCGAGATCAATACCGTCCGGCGGCTGGTACAGGAGGCCCGGATGCTGGGCGTGCAGCTGGTCCAGGACGGCTCCGACAGCCAGCATCTGGACCGCACCGTGGAGACCCTGATCCATCGCTACGGGTTCACGTTGATGGAGGCGATGGAGCTTTGTTTCCCGCCCATCGAGCATGAGATCGATCAGCTCCGGCCGGAGGTGCAGGCGGTGTATCGATTCTATCGCCAGGCCTTCGGCCCGTTTGCTCAGGGGCCGGCGGCTATCGTCGCTCGCTACGGGGACGAGTGTGCCTTCAGCGTAGACGCGTTGGGGCTGCGCCCGTTGTGGTTCGGCGAGACGGAGAAGGAGTACTTCTTCTCCAGCGAGCGGGGTGTGGTGCCGTTGGACATGTTGAACGGCGATCCCAAGCCGTTGGCCCCTGGTGAGAAGATGGTCGTGCGCCTTCAGCGGGAGGGCGATCGGGACGTGGAGGTGCTGGATTACATCGCCATCCAGGATCGGATGGCGCGCCTGGCGCGGCGCCGCTACGGGAGCTTCGAGCGGTTGGAGGCCGCCCTGCAGTCGCCCGAGCCTCGGCGGGTGGTGATGTCCAGACCGGACATGTCTTTCGACCTGGCGGATGGTGAGTTGGGGCCCGGGGATCTGCCGCGGCATCGTGAGGCGTGGATGGCCGCGTTCGGATGGGATCGGGAGGACCGGGAGCTGGCGCAGACGCTGGCCGGGAGCGGCAGCGAGCCCATCGGTTCGTTGGGCTATGATGGCCCGCTGGCGGCGCTGGATCGGGAGCGGCGCAACCTGGCCGACTACTTCAAGGAGGCGGTGGCCGTCGTCACCAACCCGTCCATCGATCGGGAGCGGGAGATGGAGCACTTCTCCACCCGGGTGTTGCTGGGGCCTCGCCCCGAGCTGGATCCCGATCAGCCCGTGCCCAACGGCCGCCTGGTGTTGGACATCCCCATCGTGCTCGGGGGGCATCCCGGAGAGCCTTTGTTCGATCCCGTGCTCTATCGGCGGATCGCCCGGGACGAGGGGACGTACACGCTCGAGGACCTGGAGGCGGCCTTTGGGCGGGCGGCCGTCGCTCGCATCTCCATCACTTTCGCCGCCGATGAGCCGATCCCCCAAGCGTTGGATCGCCTGGCGGACGAGGCCGTGGAGGCGGTACGGCAGGGCGCCGAGCTGATCATCCTGGACGATGGCGAGAGCTGGTCTGGGGATCGGCTGTGGCTGGATCCGCACCTGTGCGTGGCCGTAGTGGACCGGGCCCTGCGTGAGGCGGAGGACTGGCCCAATCTGCGGCGGCGTGCGGGCCTCGTGCTGCGTTCCGGCGCCATCCGCAACCTGCACGACCTCATCATGGCGTTGGGATTGGGGGCGGATGCGGTCAACCCCTACCTGCTTCTGGAGACGGCCACCGATCCCCGGCTGTTGCTGGTGGACGAGGAGCGGGGGGTGCGCCTGGTGAATCTCCTGCACGCGCTGAGGAAAGGGCTGGAGAAGGTCACGTCCACCATGGGCATCCACGAGCTGCGGGGATACGGGCGCATCTTCGCCTCCATCGGGCTGTCCACGCCCGTGGCCGAGGCGTTGGACACGCTGAACTACTTCGGGTCGGAGGGCCGGGGGCTGACCTGGGATGACCTGGCGAGGGACAGCGCCGAGCGGGCCGAGCTGCTTCGACGGCCGGAGAGGGCACGCCTGTCCCGTACGTATCGCATGTATCCCAAGGTCTGGAAGACGGCCGGGCAGGTTGCCCAGGGAACGGTCGATTATGAGGAGTTGGAGCGGCGCATCCAGCAGGTCGAGCGGGAGCAGCCCATCAGCATACGCCATGTGTTGGAGTTCCGCTACCCGGAGGAGCCGCCTGAGATCCGCCCGGAGGATGTGGACTGCGGCCTGACCGGGCACGATCTGCCCTTTGTCATCGCCTCCATGTCCTTTGGCTCCCAGGGGGAGACCGCCTTCCGGGCCTATGCGGAGGCGGCCTATCGTCTGAACATCATCTGCCTCAACGGCGAGGGAGGCGAGCCCAAGGACATGTTGGGGAAGTATCCCCACAATCGTGGGCAGCAAGTCGCCAGCGGCCGCTTTGGGGTGAACATCGAGCTTTTGAACTCCAGCAACCTGTTGGAGATCAAGATCGGGCAGGGGGCAAAGCCCGGCGAGGGCGGGCACCTGCCCGGGCGCAAGGTCTCGGCCAAGGTGGCGGCCGCTCGCAATGCCCGTCGGGGAGTGGATCTCATCAGCCCCTCCAACAATCATGACCTCTACTCCATCGAGGACCTGGCTCAGTTCATCGAGGAGCTGAAGACGGCGAATCCCCGGGCCCGTGTGGCGGTGAAGGTGCCGGTGGTGCCGGGGATCGGCATCATCGCCGTGGGGATCGCCAAGGCCAAGGCCGATATCATCAACCTGTCGGGATTCGACGGCGGGACGGGGGCCGCCCGCAAGCATGCGCTGCGCCACGTGGGGCTGCCGGTGGAGATCGGCGTCATGGAGGCGCATCGGGCGCTGTCCGAGGCCGGCCTGCGTCATAAGGTGGAGATCTGGTGTGACGGCGGGATCAAGTCCGCCACCGACGTGGTGAAGATGATGTGCCTTGGCGCCAACCGGGTGGGGTTCGGCACCCTGGCGATGGTGGCCATCGGCTGCACCATCTGTCGCCAGTGCCAGATGGACACCTGCCATGTGGGGATCGCCACGCAGATGGAGTCCCTGCAGGAGGCGATGGCCAAAGGATTGAAGCGATTCGTCCCCCAGAACCCGGAGCGGGCGGTGGAGCGATTGGTCCGCCTGTTCGGGGCCATGGGGGATGAGGTGCGACGGATCGTCGCCCGCCTGGGATATCGGCGGGCGCAGGACCTGGTGGGCCATGCGGAGTTGTTGCACCAGGCCCGGTATCTGGAGCGGCTGGATCTGACGGAGCTGCTGACGCCGGTGGGCGAGCGGGAGGTTGCCTCCCTGCTGCCCGCTGAGCGGGCGTTGCGCCGACCCCGCAACTACCTGACGGCGCTGGTCAGCGGCCTGGTGATGGAGGCGGTGATGGAGGGCGAGACGGTGGTCGCCTTCGAGGATGACCGGGTGACCGCCGCCGAGCGGGCGCTGGGGACCCATCTGGCGGGCGAACTCGTCCGCCGCCGACGGCGATGGAATTGGCCTCCTCGCCATTCCGTGGCGACCCGGCGCTATGCCCTCGGCGAGACGAAAGGGCCCCCGTCGAACGGCTGGGGGGCGGAGAATGGGGAGATCGAGCCCTCGGTGATCGATCGCTTCCAGCGGGCCAGCCTCCACTTCCATTCCCATTCGATGGCCGGGAACGGCCTGGGGGCCTTTACCTCAGAGGATGTGAGGATCCTGGTAGAGGGGGGCGCTCAAGACGGCGTCGCCAAGTGCGGCTTTGGCGGCCTGGTGGCCGTGCTGAGGGGCATGAACCACAACGGCCTGCTGATCGATGGATCGGTGGGGAAGGGGTTTGCCTACGGCGCTCAGCGGGGCATGTTCATCGTAGAGGGGAACGCGGACAGCCGGGCGTGCATCCGCCTCTCCGGCGCCGATGTGGTGATCGGGGGCGAGATCACGGAGCCGCTCCGGGACCATCTGGGGTTCATCGGGACCCGGGCGAATGTGAAGGGGTTCCTGTGCGAGTATATGACCGATGGCCGGGTGGTCGTGTTGGGGGACCCGGGGCCGTGGATCTGCGCCGGCATGACCGGAGGCGTGCTCTACTTGCGCCTGAACGAGGCGATGGGGCTGGATCGGGAGGCGATCCGGCGGCGCCTGGCGGCCGGCGCCCGGGTGGAGTTGTGCGACGTCACGGACGAGGATGAGGCCAACCTGCGTGAGCTGCTGGGCCGATACATCGACGAGCTGGTCCGGAACCACCGACTGGAGGCGGCCGAGCGGGTGCGGACCTTGCTGGAGGATTGGCGGCGCAGCTTCGTCAAGATCGTCCCCAAAGCCGAGCAGGTGGATCAGTCCATCGCAACGGAATAGGGGCGATTCATGAATCGCCCCACCCCGATAACACCCATGAGGGGGACTACCACGGAGTAAGGAATTCTCATTGCGGAGAGGTGCACTGTGCCGAAGACGATGTTTGATAAGATCTGGGAGTCGCATGTGGTGGCCCAGGACGAGGGGGCCCCGGCGATCCTGTACGTCGACGCTCATCTCATCCACGAGGTGACCTCGCCGCAGGCGTTCACGGTCCTGCGGGAGCGGGGACTCAAGGTGCGACGCCCGGACCGCACCTTCGCCACGATGGATCACGCCATTCCCACGCGTGACCTGGACATCTCCTTGTGGCCGGCCGACGCGGCCCATCAGGTGGAGACGCTACGCCGCAACTGCGCTGAGTTCGGCATCCCCCTGTACGATATCGAGGGAGATGATCAGGGGATCGTGCACGTGATCGGCCCGGAGCTGGGCATCACGCAGCCGGGCATGGTCATCGTGTGCGGCGACAGCCACACGTCCACCCACGGGGCGTTCGGCGCGCTGGCGTTCGGCATCGGTACCAGCGAGGTGAGCCACGTGCTGGCCACCCAGTGCCTGCTGCAGCGCAAGCCCAAGACCTACGCCATCAACGTGGAGGGGACGCTGGGCCCTGGCGTGACGGCCAAGGACATCATCCTGGCGATCATCCGGCAGATCGGCGTGGGCGGCGGCGTGGGGCATGTCTTCGAGTACCGCGGCTCTGCCATTCGCAGCCTGAGCATGGAGCAGCGGATGACCATCTGCAACATGTCCATCGAGGGCGGGGCGAGGGCGGGCATGATCGCCCCGGACGAGACGACCTTCGCCTATCTGAAGGGGAGGCCGTTCGCCCCCCAGGGAGCCGATTGGGATCGTGCCGTGGCCCGGTGGCGGGAGCTGGTCACCGACGAGGGCGCCGTCTTCGACAAGGAGACGACGATTCACGTGGACGACCTGGCGCCGATGGTCACCTATGGGACGAACCCGGGCATGGGCATCACCGTCGAGGAGCGCATCCCCCGGCCGGAGGACATGGCCAGCGGGGACGAGCGGCGGATGTTGGAGAAGGCGCTGGACTATATGGGCCTCAAGCCGGGGCAGCCCATTGTGGGGCAGCCCATCGATTACGTGTTCATCGGCTCCTGCACCAATTCCCGGCTAGAGGATTTGCGCATGGCGGCGTCCGTGGTCAAAGGGCGGCGGGTGGCGCCCAACGTCACGGCGCTGGTGGTGCCGGGCTCCAAGCGGGTGAAGGCGCAGGCCGAGGCGGAGGGGCTGGACCGCATCTTCACGGAGGCGGGCTTCCAGTGGCGCAAGGCCGGATGTAGCATGTGCCTGGCCATGAACGAGGACAAAGTTCCGGCCGGGAAGTACTGCGCCAGCACCAGCAACCGGAATTTCGAAGGGCGCCAGGGCAAGGGAGCGCGCACGTTCCTGATGAGCCCTCTGATGGCGGCCGCCGCAGCCGTGCATGGCCGGATCGTGGACGTGCGGGAGATGCTCTGACATGCGACACGCGCCACGCACCACGCAATACGTAACACGTAACACGCAACACGTAACACGCAACACGTAACACGTAACATGTATTGCGTGGTGCGTAATGAGTGAGGAATAAACCATGGAACCATTCGTTGTACATGTTGGGACTGCCGTTCCGCTGCGTGCGGAGAACGTGGATACGGATCAGATCATCCCCGCCCGCTATCTGACCACGGTGACCCGTGAGGGGCTGGGCGAGGGTTTGTTCGCCGATTGGCGGCGTAATCCGGATGGGAGCCTGCGGGATGATTTCCCGTTGAACCAGCCCCGGTATCAGGGGGCGACGATCCTGATCGCCGGGCCCAACTTCGGCTGTGGAAGCTCGCGGGAGCACGCCCCATGGGCCATTCTGGACGCGGGCTTCCGGGTCGTCATATCGCCCGATTTCGCCGACATCTTCTACAACAACAGCCTGAAGAACGGCCTGCTTCCCGTCGTGCTGGAGCGGGATCAGGTCGAGCTGTTGATGGATCTGGTGGAGGAAGATCCGAGCACCCAGATCACGGTGGACCTGGAGCGGCAAGAGGTTCGGCTGCCCGATGGGCAGCGCTTCCCCTTCGAGATCGATGGATATCGCAAGCGGTGCCTGCTGCAGGGGCTGGACGATCTCGGGTATCTTCTATCCAAGGAGGAGGACATCGCCGCCTACGAGCGAGCGCATGGCCTCTGATCTCACGCACATCGCACATGGGGGACATCAATGAACGCACGCATCACGGTATTGCCCGGGGACGGGATCGGTCCTGAAGTGACGGCGGAGGCCGTCAAGGTGTTGGAGCATGTGGGGCGGATCTTTGGGCATACGTTTGAGTTCAAGGAGGCGTTGCTGGGCGGCTGTGCCATCGACGCCACGGGCACGGCTCTGCCCGATGAAACCGTCGCCGCCTGCCAGGCGGCCGATGCCGTGCTGTTGGGTGCCGTGGGCGGCCCCAAATGGGATGATCCCACCGCCAAGGTGCGGCCCGAGCAGGGGCTGCTGGGCATTCGCAAGGCGTTGGGGCTGTTCGCCAACCTGCGCCCGGTTCGGCTGTTCCCGGAGCTGCTGCACGCGTCCACCCTGCGCCCCGAGGTCCTGGAGGGGGTGGACATCCTGGTGGTGCGGGAGCTGACCGGTGGGATCTACTTCGGGCCGCGTGAGGAGGCCGGGGAGGGTGGCGATCGGGCGTACGATACCATGCTCTACACCCGTCCCGAGATCGAGCGGGTGGTGCGCCTGGCGGCTCGGGCTGCCCAGGGACGGCGCAAGCGCCTGACCTCCGTGGACAAGGCCAATGTGTTGGCGTCCTCTCGGCTCTGGCGCCGGGTGGCCAGCGAGATCGTGGCCGCGGAGTTCCCCGATATCGCCCTGGAGCACATCCTGGTGGACGCGGCGGCCATGTACCTGATCCGTCGGCCGGCCGAGTTCGACGTGCTCGTCACCGGCAACATGTTCGGCGACATCCTCACGGATGAAGCGTCCATGCTCGCCGGGTCCATGGGGATGCTGCCGTCGGCCTCCCTGGGCGAGGCGACCAACGCGGCCGGGCTCCCCCGTGGGCTGTACGAGCCCATTCACGGGTCGGCGCCGGACATCGCCGGGCAGGGCGTGGCGAATCCGCTGGCGGCCATCCTCTCCGCGGCCATGATGCTGCGTCACTCGCTGGGGCTGGAGCGGGAGGCCGGTGCGGTGGAGGATGCGGTGGCTGCAGTGTTGGCGGACGGCTATCGGACGGCGGATATCGCCCGGCCGGACGAGCGGACCGTGGGCACGGTCGAGATGGGTGCGGCGGTGCGAGAGCGGATCCAATGAAGCGGTTGCGATCTGAGTTGGCCGATGCCCGGGCCGTGGTCTTCGATCTGGATGGCACCCTGTACAATGGGGATGAACCCATCCCGGGTGCGGTGGAGACGGTGCGGGCGTTGAAGGAGTCGGGGGTTCCTCTGCGCTTCCTGACCAATACGACCTCTCGCAGCCGGGCGGCCCTGGCCGAGAAGCTGACCCGCATGGGCTTCCCGGTGGAGGAGGGCGAGGTGTACGGCCCCCCATGGGCGGCGGGCGAGTTTCTGCGCTCCCGTGAGGCCAGCGCTTACCTGCTGGTCCCCGAGGGCGCCCTGGCCGATTTTGAGGGGGTTCCCGTGGATGAGACCCGCCCGGATTACGTGGTCGTGGGCGATCTGGGGGAGGCTTGGACGTTTCATTTGCTGAACCACGCCTTTCGGCTGGTGCTGGAGGAGGGAGCACAGCTGATCGGCCTGGGGCGGAGCCGCTACTGGCGGGCGCCGGATGGGCTGCGGCTGGACGCGGGGCCGTTCGTGGCGGCGTTGGAGTACGCGACGAGGAAGGCTGCCATGATCATCGGTAAGCCGGAGCCGGCGCTTTTCGAGGCGGCATTGCGTGACCTGGACTTGCCCGCCGAGCAGGTGGTCATGGTCGGGGATGACGTGGAGGTGGACGTGAGGGGCGCCCAGCGCGTCGGGTTGCGTGGCGTTCTGGTGCGCACGGGGAAGTTTCGTCAGGCCGACCTGGCCCGAGGCGTGTGGCCGGACCTGATCCTGGACTCGGTGGCCGATCTGGTGGGCTCGTAAAGCCTGGCCAGGATCGAGACGAAGGGAATGGAGGACGGTATGTCCGTTGTGAGTTTGAAGAAGGAGGTGTTGTTCCCGGGCGCCATCGGCGCCCGCGTCATCGGGGGAATGGTCGCTTGATCGACTTCATCACTCGATGGATCATTCCACATCGTGATCGACAGGAGGGTACCCGATGACAAGGATCTGTGTATACGATACGACGCTACGAGATGGCGCGCAGGGGGAGGGGGTCAACTTCTCCCTGGCGGACAAGTTGCGCATCGCCCAGCGCCTGGATGCGTTTGGCGTGGATTATATCGAGGGGGGATGGCCTGGCTCCAATCCCAAGGACGTGGAGTTCTTCCAGCGTGTGCGCTCGCTGAACCTGCAGCACGCCCGGGTGGCGGCGTTCGGTTCGACCCGGCGTGCGGACAAGACCGTGGAGGAGGATCCGCAGGTCCGGCTGTTGCTGGACGCGCAGACGCCCGTGATCACCATCTTCGGCAAGACCTGGGATCTGCACGTGCGGGACGTGCTGCGCACGACATTGGAGGAGAACCTGCGGATGATCGAGGAGACCGTGCGCTACCTGAAGTCGCACGGGCGTGAGGTCATCTACGATGCCGAGCACTATTTCGATGGCTGGAAGAACAATCCCGAGTACGCTTTGGCGACGCTGAAGGCGGCCGAGGCGGGCGGGGCGGAGTGGATCGTGCTGTGCGATACCAACGGCGGCTGCCTGCCGTGGGAGATCGAGGAGGGGATACGGGCGGCTCAAGGGGCGGTCGATACGCCGTTGGGCATTCACGCTCACAACGATAGCGATGTGGCCGTGGCCAACACCCTGGTCGCCGTGCGGGCGGGGTGCACGCAGGTGCAGGGCACCGTCAACGGGTACGGTGAGCGGTGCGGCAACGCCAATCTGATCTCCGTCATCCCGGACCTGCAGTTGAAGATGGGGTATCGGTGCGTGTCGGACGAGCAGTTGGCCCGATTACGGGAGCTGAGCCTCTTCGTGTCCGAGCTGGCCAACCTCAGCCCTGATCCGCATCAGCCGTTCGTGGGCCAGAGCGCCTTCGCGCATAAGGGTGGCGCTCATGTGAACGCGATGGTCAAGAACGAGCGGACGTATCAGCACATCGACCCCGCACTGGTGGGCAATCGCAAGCGCGTGCTGGTCAGCGAGCTGTCGGGGAAGGACAACATCGCCGTGAAGCGGAGCGAGTTCGGGCTGGATGGGCTGGATCGGGCGACGGAGCGGCGCGTGCTGGCGCATATCAAGGAGCTGGAGAGCCGGGGGTTCGCCTTTGAGAGCGCGGAGGCCAGCGTGGAGTTGTTGTTGCGGCGGGCCAGGGCCGACTATCGGCGTCCCTTTGAGCTGATCGACTATACGGCCACGGTGGAGCATCGCCAGGGGCGGGGGCTCATCTCGGAGGCGACGGTCAAGGTCCGGGTGGGAGGACAGATCTTCCACACGGCGGCGGAGGGGAATGGGCCCGTCAACGCGCTGGACAAAGCCTTGCGCAAGGCGTTGCTCCCGTTCTACCCCCAGTTGGAGCGGGTGCAGCTGACGGATTACAAGGTGCGCATCCTGGACTCGCAGTCGGCGACGGCCGCCCAGGTGCGGGTGTTGATCGATTCCACCGACGGCCGACGGAGCTGGGGGACGGTGGGCGCCTCCTCGAATATTATCGAGGCGTCCTGGCAGGCGCTGGCCGACTCGGTGGAGTATGCCCTGTTGAACGGCGAGGAGGATGCCTCTCGTGCGGCCGAGGCACCGTCGTCGGCCGAGTTGACGGCGATCTCGAAATAGCGGGCGACAGGCGAACGGGGTGCCTCCCCGACTGCGGGCGGGGCACCCCGTTCCGGTCAGAGTGGGATGTGCGGTCAGGCTGCTTTTCGTCCGGGCTCGATAGGCTCGATATCACGGGGGAGCATGTCGATCTCCGGCCCGTTGGGAAGCAGGCGAACGCGCACTCGGGTGGCGTTCACCGCCTTCACCTCAGCCTCTCGCCCTGCGAAGGGACGGGAGGGCTTCACCCGGACGTGCATGCCGACCTCGAACGTTCGCTCGACCATTTCACACCTCCTCTCGCCCCAGCCACTCGCTACGTCCACGTAGGAGGTCGGCCGGGCGGCTGAGGCGTGATCGACGTGATAGCCGCTCCCTTGCGAAGCATCCGACATAACATATTATCGCGCTTGATGATAAGAATTACGCTAACCACGCAACACGCAATACGCAACACGCAGTACGCAACACGTAACACGCAACACGTAACACGCAACACGCAATCATATAGGAGGCATCATGGCTGACGACCGAGGAAACGGCGCATCCAGACGACGACCGATGCGCTCGGATGTGATCAAGCGAGGCTTCGAGCGGGCCCCCCATCGCTCCCTGCTCAAGGCGACAGGCGTCACCGACGAGGACATGGACAAGCCCTTCATCGCCATCGCCAACTCCTACATCGATATCATCCCCGGGCACGTGCATCTGCAGGAGTTCGGCGAGGTGGTGCGCCAGGCCGTGCGTGAGGCGGGAGGCGTCCCCTTCATGTTCCATACCATCGGCGTGGATGATGGCATCGCCATGGGGCATATGGGCATGAAGTACTCGCTTCCCAGCCGGGAGCTCATCGCCGACTCGGTGGAGACGATGGTCGCCGCGCACAGCTTTGACGCGCTTATCTGCATCCCCAACTGCGATAAGATCGTGCCGGGGATGCTGATGGCCGCCATGCGGCTGAACATCCCCACCATCTTCATCTCCGGCGGCCCGATGAAGGCGGGCGTGACCCCGGATGGCCGGGTGGTGGACCTGATCTCCGTCTTTGAAGGGGTGGGGGCCTACAAGGCGGGCACCATCACGGAGGCCGAGCTGAAGGTGTTGGAGGACTATGGGTGCCCAGGATGTGGCTCCTGTTCGGGCATGTTCACCGCCAATTCGATGAACTGCCTGTGCGAGGCTTTGGGGATGGCCCTGCCGGGGAACGGCACCATCCTGGCCGAGGACCCTCGCCGCCGAGAATTGGCCCGCCAGGCGGCACACCAGATCATGCGGCTGTGGGAGATGGACCTGAAGCCGAGGGACATCGTGACGCCGGAGGCGATCGACAACGCCTTCGCCCTGGACATGGCCATGGGAGGCTCCACCAACACGGTGCTGCACACCATCGCCATCGCCCACGAGGCCGGGATCGACTACCCGTTGGAGCGGTTGAACGAGATCAGCGCCCGGGTGCCGTGCCTGTGCAAGGTGAGCCCCTCCTCGCATTATCACGTGGAGGATGTGGATCGGGCGGGCGGGATTCCGGCCATCCTCTACGAGCTGTCCAAGAAGCCGGGCGCGTTGCACCTGGACTGCATGACGGTGACGGGCAAGACGTTGGGGGAGAACATCGCCGGGCATGAGACGCAGGATCCGGAGTGTATCCGCACGCTGGAGAACGCCTACAGCCAGGATGGCGGCCTGGCTATCCTCTTCGGGAACCTGGCGCCGGAGGGGGCGGTGATCAAGACGGCGGGCGTGCCGTCATCTATGATGCGCCATCGGGGGCCGGCCGTGATCTTCAACAGCGAGGAGGAGGCGTCGAAGGGCATCCTGGAGGGCCGGGTGAAGGCGGGCGACGTGGTCGTGATCCGCTATGAGGGACCCAAGGGCGGCCCGGGCATGCAGGAGATGCTGGGGCCGACGGCGCAGATCGCGGGCATGGGGCTGGCGGAGACGGTGGCACTCATCACGGATGGGCGGTTCTCCGGCGGCTCCCGTGGCTGCGTCATCGGGCATGTGAGCCCGGAGGCCGCGGCGGGCGGTCCCATCGGGCTGCTGGAGCCGGGCGACATCATCTCCATCGACATCCCCAACCGGCGATTGGACGTGGAGCTGAGCGATGAAGAGCTGGTCGAGCGCCGGCGCCGCTGGCAGCCGGTGGACAAGGGATCGCTGCCGCCGTATCTCAGCAAGTATCGCTCCATGGCCACGTCGGCCAGTCGCGGTGCCATCCTGCAGTGGGAATGAGCGGCCGCAGGAGCGTGGACGAACACTGGAGGCAGGGCGGGACATCCCCGCCCTGTTCTCGTTTGGACTGGACTCCCTTTCTGAAAAAGGAGGGCAGGTTTCCGTACTGTCCTTTTGCCGAGATAGATGGTGCTTGCTCGGGGCATGGTAGGGGCGGCTATGGAAAGCCTCCCTACTGCTATGATATCGGTCGCCTCCGGTGGGAACGCCGGGGGGAGCTTAGAGGAGTGCAGCTCTTCCGAAGAAGCCGCCTTGCTCGGCCCTTTTGGGAACCGGCCGCTACCCATGAGCCGACGGGTGTGCTATAATCCTCATTGCTGGATGAACTCCCCTGTGACCTGTCGCCTGTTCGATCGATATCCGGGCATTTCGCTCTCTTCCCCGTCATTCACATCCTATAGGGAGAAAATCCGATGGTGCCTCTGGTGATGATGGGCCTGTGGTCGTCTTTGTTGGATTTCCTGCGTCGTCTGCTGGGCGGGGCGGCATCTGAGCCCGAGCCAGAACCCGAGCCGGAGCCCGAGGCTCCTGTGGCTCCCAGCCCTGGTCCCGCGCCCGGAGGGGGGACCGGGGAGCCGGCACGACGCAGGTGGACGGTGTTGCTCTACATGGCCGGCGATAACGGCCGTGTGTTCGACTCCCCTTATGGCAAGATCTCCCTCATGGCCGAGATGACGAGCGCTGGCCATGTGGATCTTGCGGAGGCGCAGAAGGTGGGATCCACCGATGAGGTGGCGATCCTGGCCCAATTCGACACGATCACGGAAGGGGATCGCACGTATCGTTTGGAGATTCAGCGGGGCGGCACGACGATGGACCATGTGGTAGAGACCATCGACGAGACGAATTGCGGCGATCCCCGCACGCTGACGGATTTCATCGTGTGGGGGATGAACCGTCGCCCGGCCGAGCACTACCTGTTGGTCATCTGGAATCATGGCATGGGGTGGAAGGACGACGACATCTACGCCAGCGTTCGCTCGGTATCCCGGGCTACGCGTCCCTTGATGGGAACCCGCGCCCGGCCGGTGTTCCGTACGACCGGCCAGAAGATCATGGCCCTTCCCGATGTGGAGACGCGAGGCATCGCCGCGGACGACTCCTCCATGGACTTCCTCACCAACGAGGAGCTGAAGCGGGCCATCGCCGCGGCAGAGGAGACCACTGGACAGCGGCTGAACGTGATCGGCATGGATGCCTGCCTGATGGCCATGGCGGAGGTGCAATATCAGTTGCGGGACCTGGCGGATTACATGGTCGCCTCACAGGAGGTCGAGCCTATGGCCGGCTGGCCGTACACGCAGATCATGGGCCGGCTGACCGCCGCCCCCGACATGTCGCCGGAGGATCTGAGCCGCATGATCGTGGAGGAGTATCTGCGATCGTATCCCCCGCCACCTACCCGATCGACGCCGCGCGTGACCCAGTCGGCCGTGCGCCTGCCCACCATGCGGGAGACCGGCCAGCTGCTGCGGGCATTCGTCGAGGCGGCTCAGCAGGACGACGGAGCCGCCCGGATGGCTTTGCTGGATGCCAAGCAGTCCGCCTTCGCCTTTGACGATCCGGAGTACATCGACCTGGCTGACTTCCTGGACCTGTTCCTCCAGGGCTACCAGGGGGGAAACGCGGAGGTTGCGGAACGGGCTCGTGCCCTGCGAGCTCATCTGGAGCCGGGGGCGGGGCCGGTGATCGCGAACGTGGCTCAGGGACCCGGATATGCCGAACGGGCGCATGGTATCTCGATCTACTTCCCGGCGCGTGCCCTCTCGCCGTTTTATGAGACGCTGGACTTCGTGGAAACGCGTTGGATTGACCTGATCCGTTGGGTGAACCGATTGTGAGGAGTGCCTAGATGGTGCTAAGGGCGTGTCTGAAAATTTACCGGCACGGTGTCTGAGGATCTCCCTCAGCTATCAGCTCTACAGGGGGAGGTGTGGAGGGGATCTCCCCTCCACGGAAACCTCTTTTTTCCTGCCTGCACCTGCCTTTCTCGGCCCTTTCCGAAGGGCCCAAGGGCCCAGGCCGAGGCCAGGCAGGTTAAAGGCAAAAGCAATGGCATTTCTCAGACACACTCTAAGAGATGTTCCTAAACACCTGGCCGGTGGGTTTCTAGATACGCTCTCGGCGTGATCGGAGGTGGGGGATGTCGGAGAGGATTCAGCCTCATGCGGTGTTGGAGCGGATCGACGCGATCATCGCCGTGTTGCGTGCGCGCTGGAACGAGCTGACACCTGAGGAGCAGGAACAGGTGGAGGCGCTATACGCCGAGATGCGTGAGGCGTACGCAAATGCTCAGTGGGATTATCAGCAAGGCGCTGCGCTGGTCGCCTTTGTGCGGGCGCTGGATGCCATCCCGGGGGTGCGCGCCCTGGTCGGCCATCTGATCGATGAGACCAAGGGGGCGGAGGCGCGCGGCGGTGAGGGCGATCCTGAGCTGCTGTGGCGGCTGCCGCCCAGGTTGGGAGAGGATTACGCCGAGATGGTAGGCCCACCTCCCATAACCGTCCCGCCGCCGGAGGAGGGCTTTGTCCCTCGCGATTCGATGACGCGGGAGGATGAGGAGATGGCGGAGGAGACGGCCGTCGAGGCACCGGAGCAGTTGGTTCGCTACCCCAACCTCGATTGCCCAGACCAGGTCATCCTCGATCAGCGGTTCAGCCTGTTCGTGCAGCTCCTGTTGGAGGCGCCCGAGCCGGAGGCGGAGGCCATCATCGTAGAGGATACGGGCGAGCCGGGCCAGCTGCCCGAGGTAGAGATCGTGTTGCGCGTCCGTGGCTTCGATATCGAGGGGAGCAATACGCAGGTCCTGCCGGTGGAGCGGGATGACGACTCCGAGGCGCGCTTCGTGTTGATCCCCCGTCGCCTGGGGGAGCATCAGATCCGGGTGGACTTCTATCAGTATGGCCGGCGAATCGGCACGGTGCGTCGAAACGTGCTCGTCGTGGAGCAGCCGGTGGATGCGGAGGTGGCCCAGCCCGAAGAGCCCATGATGATCGAGCTACGAACGGCGCCCACGGTGCCGCCGCCGGACCTGGAGCTGTGCGTGGAGCTGGATCGGCACGACGGCCGCACGCTCTATTTCGAGCTGCATTCCACCAAGGAATCGGTGGACTACAATCATGCCAAGTTCGGACAGGTGACGTTGCAAGGCTCGCCGCTGGAGAAGATGCAGGCTGTGTATCAGGAGATGAGCCAGATGGCGGGCGCGACTCCCCCCACGTCCGAGGCGAGGGCGTATGCGGAGCGCCGACTGGCCGCCATCGGAAACAGCCTCTGGGATGAGTTGATCCCCGATGAGCTGAAACGGGAGTATTGGCGCTTCAAACCTCACGTACAGTCGATCTTGATCACGTCTGACGAGCCGTGGATTCCCTGGGAGATCATGAAGCCCTACCGTTATGACGACGAAGGGGAGCGGGAGGACGATCCCTTCTGGTGCCAGCAGTTTGCCATCTCTCGCTGGCTGTCCGGGCCGGGGACGGCCGATCTTCTGCCGACGGGGGCGGCGCGACCCGTAGCACCCGCTCGGGTGAACCTGCCCTCCGTGCAAGAGGAGGTTGCCTTCATCTCCCAGCTCGATCAGTTGCGGTCTGACGTCGTGCCGTTAGCTCCCTTCGGCGATCGGTTGCGGGTGCTGGACTGGCTGGAGAACGGCGAGTTCTCCGTGTTGCACTTCGCCTGTCACGGGCAGTTCGACGCCACCCTGCCCGATGATTCGGCCATCAGCCTGTCGGATGGCCCCCTGCGCCCCTCCGATATCCGGGCGCGCTTCGGCGGGCGGCGGCCGCGGCCGCTGATCTTCATCAACGCGTGCCACGGGGCGCGCACGGGCTTCAGCTTCACCGGCCTAGGCGGCTGGGCCGATCGGCTGGTGAAGGACGCCCGGGTGGGCGCCTTCGTGGGGGCTATGTGGGAGGTGAATGACGCCCTGGCACTGCAATTCGCCCGTCGGTTCTATCGAGAGCTCCTCCAGGAGGAGAGGACGATCGCCGATGCCTTTCGGCGGGCGCGAGAGGAGGTCCGCCAGGCGGCGCCGTACAACTCCACCTGGCTGGCGTATGTATTGTATGCCGACCCGGAGGGGCGTGTGGGGGCGGGCTAACGAGCTCCGGGGGTACATCCGTTTCGGGGCGCCTGCGGGCGGGGAAGTTTCCGATCTCCCCGCCCGTTTACGCGTGTGGGTACTCCACGAGAGGCTCGGAGAAGCGTGTCTGGAAATTTACCGGTGAGCCCTCTTCTCCCGGGCCCGGGAGAAGGGGGGCTGGGGGATGAGGGCCGTTTTCTGTTGGTTGGCGACCAGGGAAATGACTTGCGTCGGGCAACACGCGGGGACGTTCCCACCACCCTGGTTTCCATCACTGGCTTTGAAAAAGCCCTGATGAGGAGGGGCTTCTTCTTGTCTTATGATAGGACTCGTGCCATACTTACGGCACAAGGATCACCAACGGGATAGCTCTTGGGAGGCGAATGTATGGCGAAGCGATTCCATCTCTTTGTGAGCGCAGGGCCGGACATGGAGGTGGAGCGTGAGATCATCGGCCGGGTGGTGGCGGAGTTGCCGGTGAATCTGGGATGGGAGATCCGGCGCACGCCGCTTCCGGGGGAGCCTCATCCGGCCGATCTGGAGGCGGTTGCGCATAGCGACCTGTTCCTGCTGGTGCTGGGGCACGATATCTCGGCACCCGTAGGCGTGGAGTGGGAGGCGGCTCGGCGATCCGGGCGGCGCATCGTGTCGTTGTTGCGTCGGGGGCCTCATACGCCTGCCGCCAACATCTTTCTGCGGGAGACGCGGGAGGAGTGGCAGCGCTTCGAGTCGGCCGCGGAGCTGGAGAAGCTCGTGCGGCGGGCGCTGGTGGATCTATTGTTGGAGCGGGCTGTGGATTTCCGGTTGACCCCGGAGGAGTGGGAGGCACTGGAACAGCTACGCGAATCCGAGGAGGGGGAGGAGGAATCGTCGCAGCCACCGGAGCCGGCGGGCGCTGGCGGGGGCGGCGTGATCCTGGGGCCGGACGACGCCGTTCGAGGCGGCGTGGTGATTGGGGAAGGCGATGCGTGACACCGGTTAGTTCGTGTAGCGATTAGGCTATCTCCCGCCGGATCGGAGGATGCCGGCTGGAGAGGGGCAACGCGAGAGGCCCAACGGGATGTCCATCCATTCGTGGGGAGGAGAAGATGGCCGTGTATCTCAACTACATCGGTGGTGAGTGGCGCCCATCACGAGATGGGGCGACCTTTGAGGATCGTAATCCGGCCAACCCGGAGGAGGTGGTGGGCTCGTTCCCCCTTTCGACACGGGAGGACGTGGTTGACGCGTTGCGGGCGGCGAAGGAGGCTCAGCCCGGGTGGGCAGCCACGTTGCCGGCTCAGCGCGGGGAGATCCTGCTGCGCGCCGGAAGGATCATCGAGTCCCGACTGGAGGAGTTGGCGCGCATCCTCACCCGTGAGGAGGGCAAGACGCTGCGCGAGGCCACGGGCGAGGTGAAGCGGGCTGCCGATATCTTCAAGTTCTTCGCCGGAGAGGGACGCCGCCTGGCCGGCGAGGTGTTTCCATCGGATCGGACCGGCAGCTTCACCATGACCCGACGGGAGCCGCTGGGTGTGGTGGCGCTCATCACGCCTTGGAACTTTCCCGTCGCCATCCCAGCCTGGAAGATGGCGCCGGCGCTCATCGCCGGGAACGCGGTGGTGTTCAAGCCCGCCTCGCTCAGCCCGCTCATCGGCCTGGAGATCGTGCGGGCGCTGGAGGAGGCGGGGCTTCCGGGTGGTGTGGTCAATCTCGTCACCGGCTCCGGCGGCGTCGTGGGTGATGAGCTGGTCACCAACGAGATGGTGGATGCCATCTCGTTCACCGGCTCCTATGAGGTAGGGTACGACATCTACCAGCGTGCGGCCCCGCGCATGGTGCGCGTCCAGCTGGAGATGGGGGGAAAGAACCCGCTGATCGTGCTGGCGGACGCGGACCTGGACCTGGCCGTGCAGCTCGCCGTCATCGGCGGCTACGGGGTCACCGGACAGGCTTGCACGGCCACCAGCCGGGTGATCGTGGAGGAGCCCATCGCGGAGGAATTCACCCGGCGGCTGAAGGAGCGAGCGGAGAGCCTGAAGGTGGGGGACGGGCTGGACCCGGACACGGAGATGGGCCCGGCGGTCAGCGAGGATCAGCTCAAGACCGATCTGGAATATATCGAGATCGGGAAACGGGAGGGTGCTCGGCTCATCGCCGGGGGTGGTGCCATCGAGGGCAAGAAGGGATATTTCGTCCAGCCGACGCTGTTCGCCGATGTGCGGCCGGACATGCGTATCGCCCAGGAGGAGATCTTTGGCCCTGTCATCGGCATCATGACGGCGAGGGACTTCGACGAGGCGATGGCGATAGCCAATCAGGTGCAGTACGGCCTGGTGGCGTCCATCTGTACGAACGACATGAAGCGGGCCTTCCAGTTCGCCGAGCGGATCGAGGCGGGTGTGGTGAAGATCAACCAGCCGACTACGGGCCTGGAGCTGCACGTGCCCTTCGGCGGGTTTAAGCATTCCAGCTCGGGCACGTTCAAGGAGCAGGGGCGGATCGCTCTGGACTTTTACACACGGCTGAAGACGGTGTACGTGAGCTATGCTCCGTAGGCGGTGGGGGCCTCCTCCGAGCAACGGCAGCTCCCGTGCTGTCGCAGGCCGAGCGTGGAAGCTCGGCCTGCTGGGGATGAATGCCGAGGCGTGAATCAACCACGAGCAGCGGCGGCTCCCACGCTGCCGCAGGCCGAATGTGGGAGCCCGGCCCGCCGTGAAATCTCGGTGAATTTTCAGGCACGCTCCGAGAGGAATTGTTCGAGGATGCGCGTGTAGGCCTCGGGCTCGTTGAGATACGGGAAGTGCCCCGCTCCGTGTAGTGTGTGCACCGACGCGGAAGGGTAGGTGGCTTTCAGTTGCTCGCGAAGGGGCTCTCCCACCAGCGGGTCGTTGTCAGCCTCGATGATCAGAATCGGGGTCTCCAGCGCCTCCGGGGCGGGAGGCGTAAAGGGCTGGATCACGCAACGGTAGCGGGAGACGAACTGGGCTTTGCTCATCTTCCCATGGGCTTGCTCCAGCAGGAAAGCGGCCACCAGCTCGGAATGGCCCGAGGCTGGGTAGATGTTCTGTGCGATGTTCCGCCGCAGCATCCGCATGATCACCCACTCGGGCAGGTAGGGCAGAAACCTGCCGATCCCTCTTGTGCTCTGGGCGATTTGCTCGCTGGGGGGGAAGGTGTTGGCGAAGACGGCCCGTTCGATGATTTGAGGGTGATGGGCGACCAGGTATTGAGCCAGGTAGCCGCCCAGCGAGCTACCCACGACGTTGACTCTGGCGATCCCCTCCTGCTCCAGGATGGCCAGAAGCCCCCGCTCCAGGCCGTGCAGATGGTCCACGGGTGGGTACGTCACGGCCACCTGGCGCCAGCGTGGGGCCAGGGCCAGCATCTGCTGCCACCAGATGTCATAAGCCCCCGCCATGCCGTGCAGGTATAGGATCGTTCTCTCTCCCTCTCCCAGGACCACGTATTCCCAGATCTGCCCATCCACCTCCAGCGTCCGGGGTGGGTGATCTCGCCGGAATGTCTGTAAGGAACATCGGGTGGCCTCGTCCACCCGGGCGTAGAGTTGCTCGAAGGAGGGGCGTGGACGGAAGGAAAGCTTACGTTTCATTCGCTCCACCTCGATTCAGTAATACCCTACTTCGCCCTCGTAGCGGAACATCTCCATGACGGCGGCGGGGTTCATGCCGTCGAAGATGCTGTTGCAACTGGCGATCATGTAGCCCCCACCGGGCGCTCCCTGCTCGATGCAGCGATCGACCTCCTTGCGGACCGCCTCCAGGTCGGAGTCGCACAGCACGCGCACATCCACGTTCCCGATCAGAACGAGGTCCTGGCCGAACTCCCGTTTGATCCTGGCCAGGTCCATGCCGGCCACCGGGTCCAGCCCGTGGAAGCCGACGAATCCCGCCTCTATGGCCATCGGCAGCAGGGGCTCCACGTTGCCGTCGCTGTGCCATATTACCGGCGCGTCCAGGGCCTCAACGATCCGCCGGTGGTAGGGCAGGATGAACGCACGCCACATGCGAGGGGAGATCATCGGGCCCTCGCTGTGGCCTGCATCATCTCCGAGGATGAGCACCTCTGCCCCCAAGCGGATCGCCTTCTGATACACGGTGATGCACCACTCGGTGCGTGCCTCCAGCAGCCGGTGTACGAACGCCGGATCCTCGACGAGGCGGAGGAAGAAGCGCTCGAATCCCATAGCCATGAATCCCGCCGTGAAGGGGCCGATGTGGGTACCGAAGATGAGACAGTGGTCCGGGTAGCGCTCTCGGACCTCCCGGATCGATTCCTCATCGAAGAGTTGTTCCACGTAGCTCAGGGGCGGGCTGTATCTCTCGAGATCGGCGATGGTGTCCACCACTCCGTCCACGAACGTGCCATCCCGCCAGACCCGGCCCCACTCGTCGACGCCATCTCGCCATGCGTTGCTCTGTGGGGGATTGCAGGTGGGCATCATCACACAGTCCTGCCCCAGGTTGACATAAGCGCTCGCCGGGTCGTCTTGCCCTAGCGTTTCCGGCGGGACATCGATCCAGATCTCGAATCTGGGCACGCGATCCGGCTGTCGGTGCTGAAGCGCTGCAAATACACGTTCTCGGGGTTTCACGTCTTTAGGGGGTCTCCAGAGTAGCAACACGGCTTCAGCGGATAGATCTCGTTGGGATCGTCGCTGAAGCCGGCGTCTGTATGTCCTGATAAGTTTCCTGATACCAGCCCTGGCGCGGAAACGTCTCTTTATCCCATTTAGCCTCTGGGGCTGTGTTCAGATTATACCACATGCGCGTGCGTTGATGACTCGCATCGTGACGCCGAGCAGCCCGCTGGAGGCGAGCTATCGACCTTAGAGCGTGTCTGAAAATTTACCGGCAAGATGTCTGAGGGGTCTCCCTCAACGACCAGCTCCACAGGGGGAGGTGTGGAGGGGACCTTCCCTCCACGGAAATCCTACCTTTCCGGCCTGCACCTGCCTTTCTCGGCCCTTCCTGAAGGACTCAGGCCGAGGCCGGGCAGGTCGAAGGCAAAAGAAGGGCTTTTTCCGGAAGGGCGGAGCCCCTCCGGGCCTCCCCCC
>JAADGJ010000088.1 GCA_013152435.1 Chloroflexota bacterium
CTGTACCTGCCTTTCTCGGCCCTTTCCGAAGGACTCAGGCCGAGGCCAGGCAGGTCGAAGGCAAAAGAAGGACTTTTTCGGAGGGGCGAAGCCCCTCCGGAAAAAGCCCTTCTACCTGCCTGGCCTCGGCCTGAGTCCTTCGGAAAGGGCCGAGAAAGGCGAGTACAGGCCGGAAAGGTGGGGTTTTCCGTGGAGGGGAGGTCCCCTCCACACCTCCCCCTGTGGAGCTGGTCATTGAGGGAGACCCTCAAACGTCTTGCCGGTAAGTTTTCAGGCACGCTCTTAGTGGCTTCGTGGTGCGCTTTTCAGACGCATTCTAGGATTGCCCTACCACCTCGTAGTGCACAACGCGGGGCTCGAACTCGAGCAAGAACTCCTTATCCTCAGGGTAGTACTTCGCCCGCTCCACGTCCTCTCCCGCAAAAGCCTTGATCGCCTCCAAGCTTTCCCAAAAGGTCATTGTGACAAAATGGGTGACCTCGCCTTCTGCACGTTCCAGAATATAGACGCTGAGATTGCCCGGAACCGATCGATAATCGGGGACAGCCCGTTCGTTCAGAAACGCCCGGTACGCCTGCGCCTTGCTCGTTGGCACGCGTCCATGCCACATACGTACGATCATTGCGCCCCTCTTCTCTGCCAACCCCAACGTGAGATGTAACGGCAAAAAGCCATGCGGCTCCATGGGCGCCATTGTACCTGAAGAGGATGCCCGCGTCAACGCCTCAAGCTCCATTTTCATGGAACATGCATGCTCCGCTGCAACCGGCATAACAACCAGAATCCCGAGGCCTCCATCGGCCTCGGGATTCTACCGAGCTTATGTAAGGTCGAATCCCACAAGGTCGGCCCATGCCATTGAGGGCCACCGTTACCGAGGGCGCAGGGCGCTAACCACCCACAACGCCCCGATGAGGAGAAAGGGCACCATGCACACCAGGGATGTCGCCCAACCGGGGCCCGGCGGCGTCACCCGCACCTGGAACGTAGCCTCCCCCAGGCCCGCGGGGCCATCCAGCGTCAGCCGCACGTCCCACACCCCCTCCGCATCGAAGGGCACCCTGGCCACGAATCGCCCCCGCGCGGGCGGTCCCTCCCGCCCGACCGCATACCCGGCCTCGGCCGCGTGCCCATCCTCCGGCCGGACCCACACCCACACCTCGGTATCGGCCGGGGCCGCCACGCCATCCGGCAACGCGAGGGAGATCAGGAACGTCCCCGTGCCGACGTCCGGATCCGCCAGCACCGACACGACGTAGGGGCCGGCGGGCTCTTCCAGCAGCACCGGGTAAGGAGCACCGCTGTGAGCCCACACCGCCGGCGTCCAGAGCATCCAGACCCCGAGCGCAACCAGGGAGGGGATCATGCGCGTCCACACCGCTGACACCTCCCCCTCACCCCGCCATGAGCATGCCGCGCATCTCCATCGGCTGCGCCATCAACCAGACGGCCGCCCCCCACACCAGCACCGCCAGGGCCGCCCAGGGCAGAAACATCCGCCAGGGGCGATCCGGCCGATCCCCCGCCGCGATCCGGTAGGCCACCAGCAGCGAGCCCACGAGTCCCAGGCCCAGGAGGCCCGTCTCCACGGGATCCAGCCAGCCCATCGGCAGCACCGACCCCAGGCCCCAGCGCGGCGCCCCCAGCACCGGCCATCCCAGATCGCTCAGCAGGCGCTGGACGACGGGGATGAAGGACCAGAACCCGGTGAGCAGATGGAAACTATAGTGGGCGGCCCACATGCCGACGCCCAGTGGGATCAACGCGTACGCGTATCGGGTGACGATCCACAGCAGAGGCTCACGTCCCCCACCCCACTGCCGGGCGAGCCATCCGGCCGCTCCCAACAGCAGGGCAGGCCCCACCCCCAGGCCGAGGACAAAGATCACGCCCAGGACGGGGAACTCGGTGCGAACGCCCAGCCAGTCGGTCAGCCGGGCCTCCACCACGTAGATCGGGCGCACCATGCCAAACGCGTTCAGGAGCGCGCCGAAGGTGAAGATGACCGCCATCGCCGCCAGGTCCGGTCGCCGGGAGAGGCGCCCCACACCGGATCGCCAGAGGTCCGCCCAGAGTTCACCGCCGGGCAATCGGGCGATGATCCCCACGTTCTCATACGGGCAGGCATGCACGCAATCCAGGCAGAAGGTGCAATCCATGTTCCCCACCTTCCGCCCCTGGAAGAGCCACAGCTCGCACCCGCGCTGCCCCTCGCGCCCCCGAATGCAATCCACAGTGCGACAGGCCGCGCAGACCCGGCGGTCGCGCGCCCGCACCTCCAGGGGCGAGACCGACGCGGCCGTGAAGTTGAACTGCCCGATGGGGCAGATGTACTTGCAGAACGGGGCCCCCCGGAAAAGGCTATCGACCAGCAGCGCGCCGAGGAAATAGGCCACGATCAGCCACGCCGTCCACCAGGGCGTCGCCCACAGATCCAGGAGCTCATAGGCGAAGAGGAGGAGCCCAAACAGGGCCACGGCGATCCACTTGTTGCGCAACCGACGGGGCCACATGCGGGTCGGGCGGAGGAGCCGGCGGGCCAGGGAGCGCGGCAACATGAAAGGGCACGCCAGACAGAAGAAATTGCCCGCCATCAGCAAAACGAGGATCAGCCAGCCCCGATAGTGCACCCAGGACAGGACCGTCGCCAGGTTCTTCGGCGCCAGCGAGGGACCCGTCAGCCCATCCCACACCATGAGCATGGCGACCAGCATCAAGGGGATCTGCAACGCCACGCGGCTGTGCCGCCACCTGAGGAAACGCCCCACTCCCGGCGCCGCTATCCAGTCCACTCCGCGCACCTCAGGGCCATCGCATGAGAGTATCCAGGGAGATCGCGAACAACACCACGGCCAGATAGAAATTCGACGCATGGAACAGACGCCAGGCCCGACGTCTGGAGGGATGCACGACCAGCCTCACCCCCTGGGCCAGAAGGTAAAGGGTCACCGCGGACGTGAACGCCAGGTAGAGGGGCCCCAACGCCGGATGACGCGCCAGCATCACCCCGATCATACCGGCCACTAGCCCGTGCACCGCCCCCCAGAAGGCCGCCCGGCGCGACGTCGTCCTCACCGGCAGCATGGGCACCCCGGCCCGGGCGTAGTCCTCCCGATAGACCAGCGCCAGGCTCCAGAAGTGAATGGGCGTCCAGAAGAAGACCACGGCGGCCAGGCCGAGCACCCCTGGGTCCGTCCAGGCCCCGACGACGGCGCCACCACTGAGCACCGCGCAGCTCCCGGCCGCGCCGCCGATCACGATGTTCAACACCGTACGCGGCTTCAGCCAGATCGTGTAAACGCCCAGGTAGACGATCGCCCCCGCAGCCAGGAAGAAGGCCAGGGCTGGATTGCCGGGAAGCACCGCCAACGCCGGGATCGAGATCATCGCCATGCCCAGCACGGGAACCCAGGCCGTCCGGGACAGGGTGCCTGCCACCAGCGGGCGCTGCCGGGTGCGCCGCATGCGGGCGTCGGCCTCCCGCTCCAGATACTCGTTCAGAGCCGAGGCCCCGGCGGCCGTCACGCCGCCCGTCACCAGGAGCAATAGGAGCGGTCCCGGGCCAGGCCATCTCCCGGCGCCCAGGAAGAGCCCCGCCGCCGCAGAGAACAACAACAGCGTCACGATCCGCAGCTTGAAGAGCACCGCCAGGGTGCGCCCAAGCTCGCGCATATCCCGCCAGGAGGTGGACGCCAGCGCTCCACCCCATTTCAACGCCCCGGTCGGGGGCGCATCGTGAAGCTTCGTCGGATAGGAACTCACCAATCCCTCCGTATGCCCGCGGCCCTTCCGGCCACGGCCCCCTCGCGCTGCCTCACGCCGAAGGGAAGAGATGGTACAGCATCAGATAGACGAGTACGCCGGTGACGGACACGTACCACCACACCGGCAACGTCCAGCGGGCGATGCGGCGATGGCGGGAGAATCGCCCCCGACCAGCCCACACCAGCGTCACCAACGCCAGCGGGACGATGATCGCGGCCAGGACCACGTGGGTGAAGAGGATCAGAAAGTACAACGGCCGCATCCATCCCTGTCCCTGGAAGGGGACCGAGCCCACACTGGCATGGTAGATCAGATAGGAGATCAAGAACAGAGTGGACGTGCCAAAGGCGGCCAGCATGAAAGTCCGATGGCGTCTCCGCCGTCCTCGCCGGATGAAGTAGAAGCCGACGACGAGCAAGATCGCGCTCACACCGTTCAGCGCGGCGTTCACGGCCGGCAGATCGGAGATATCGATGCCGGATCCTGCTACGGCCTCCGCCATCACGTGGTCTCCGATGCCAGCCGGGGCGCCCGTGCGGCGATCACCACCAGGCTGCCGAAGAACACCAACGCCATCCCCTGATGCAGGGCCACGACGACGGGATGTAAGCGCATGAGGACGGTGAGCCCGCCCAGGATCGCCTGCCCCAGTAGCAGCAGGAAAGCCAGCAGCGCCCAGAAGCGCTCCCGCACACGATAGCGCCACGTGAGGATCAGGATGCTCGACACCAACAGGATAACCACCAAAGCGATCAGACGGTGGGTCCACTCCAGGAGGATGGCCCCCTCTAATGGCGGAATGATCTTCCCGTGACACAGCGGCCAGTCGGGGCAGGCCAGCCCGGCCCCCATGCCGCGAACATAACTCCCCATGACGGCGGTCAACACGGCGCTCAAGGTCGCCGCCAGAGCCAGTATGCGAACTTTCCTCATGGCAACACTCCTATATCCGTTGCGATCTGACGCTCCGTCCGCCTCTCCTCCCAGGCCAGAAAACGGGCCAACAGGATGAGAGCCGTCAGGACATACATCATCCCTCCCGCGATCCACATCACCTCGCCGCCCAGCATCTGGTCGTCCATCACGGACAGCCCCCACAGCCGAGGCACGGTGGTGTAGTACGCATACAGGGGGCGACGAGCGAAGGTGATGCTGGTGCCCAGCACCTCGTTCTGGACCAACGCCGCCAGCACGTACACGATGCGCATGCCGTAGCCGTGGAAGCCGTGAATGCGAGGGGCGGCCCCCACCACATGCCACCAGAACAGCATCGCCGCCCAGAAGAAGGCCATGTGCTCCAGATCGTGAATCCACTCGTTGCGAAGCGAGGCATCGTAGGCCGCCGGCGCGTGCCAGACCCACAGCGTGACCACGTAGGCCGCCCAGGACAGCCAGGGCGTCGCCAGCCGTGCCAAGATCTGGCGCAGGACGCCGCCCCGCGCCAGGAGGTCGCCCACGGCCCGGCGCACGCCCGGCGGCAGCCCCCAAAGCAGGATGGGAAAGGGTTCCGCCAATAGCAGGAGCGGCGCCGCCACCATCATCAGCAGCTCATGCTGTACCATGTGCATGAGGAAGAGCAACGCCTGAAGGGCGTCGATGGGCGAGAGCAACGCCACCGCCAGCGCGGACAGGCCCGCCAGGTACGCCGCCAGCCGCC
>JAADGJ010000089.1 GCA_013152435.1 Chloroflexota bacterium
CCCTCCGGGCCTCCCCACAGCGGGCAACGGCATTTCTCAGACACACTCCGAGCGATCCCCATGCCGTCCGCCGGGGCGGCGCATCCAAAATGGGGGAAATTCCATCAGGCCCATCGCGAGCCCACAGGGGAGGTGCGGAGGGCCCTCCCTCCGCCGAAATATCCTCTTTTCCGCCTTGTACCTGCCCTTTCCCGGCCTGATTCGGGCGGGCAAGGCCGGGCAAGGCAGGTGAGGGCGGAAACTGGGAAGTTTCTTTTGAGGGGCTGCGCCCCTCAAGCTCCCCGCTGTATTTCCACCGAAGAAGATACACCATCCTCGCCGATGCGCGCTTGTTCAAGGCAAAGTCACGTGCTATAATTCCTGTTGCAGGAAGCTCTCCTACCATCGCGGAGGGCGGGGAGCCCCCATAGCTCAGTGGATAGAGCATCGGACTTCTAATCCGCAGGTCGCAGGTTCGAATCCTGCTGGGGGCGCACAAGATATAGGGGTTAGGGGAACAAAGAATCCAACATATTGTGTCCCCTAACCCCTTCTCATTCCGGCGTGCCACTCACTGCCGCTCGAGGCAGGTAAGACTACCTCTACCCTATCACAGCCCAGCAACTCGCCACCCGGGCCCTCTCCTGGAAAAATATAAGCAGCTAATCGTTATCGGATGACGGACCGCCCCCCATCGGCGTGATAGCACGAAGAAAGCCGATGAACATCAGCACCGCCCCCAGCAACTCGCTCACGTACAGCGCGCCGCTGATCCCCAAACGGCTGAACGTGCCGCCAAAGGCCGGAAGAATCGCCCCGATCGCGATGAGGATATTGCCGATGGTGCGGTGCAGCAGGATGCGCTTACGCCAGAATATCCAGGCGGACCACGCCGCGCCTCCCACCAACGCCACCGTGCCATACAGGTTGAAAAAGGGCGTCAGGGTGCGCACGCCCGGGGTCACGATCGCCCGGCCGCTCAACTCGCTGCCGGTGTGAACGCCACCCGTCATCAGGCTCGGATCCAGCTCCGCCCCGAAAACACGGATCATCCCATACAGCGATCCAAGCACCAGAAGCACCATCAGCCGATTGGCCCACTTCCGATCAACCAGCAGATAAACCGTGCCCTGGCCCAGCCAGGCGGCCACCAGGACGGCCCCGAACAGATACCACAGGCGAAAGATCAGCGGATTCCAACCGAAGGCCCCATAATACGCCTCGCAGAACCCGCCAATGCCGTAGAACACCATGCCGATGCCCCACAGAAGCAGATGGGGCCCCCTGCGCACCAGATAGCGCTTCAACACGAAGAAGGCGAAGACGAAACTGACGATGCTGGAGATGAAGGGCAGTAACGTGTACACCATTCTCGTGCTCCGTTTCCCTGAAGGATAAATGCGGAGGATATCCAGGCTCAGCGGGCGGCCACCCTATCGACGATCACCCCGATCCCGGGAAGATCCCCAGGATGACGCTTATGGCGATCAGCAGCAAGACGATGATGGCCACGACGATGATGCCCAGCGCGATGGGAACGATCTTCTCATACACGGGAGGATACTGGCGTTTCGATGAGTTCCGTTGATCCTTCTTCTCCATGCCCCATACCTTCCCTGTCCACAATGGGCGGCTCGGAAAGGCGATCAGCCCCTCCGAGCCACCCCTTTCAGATGTGACCGCCCTTTTGGGGGAGAGAGCAACGGATGGGAGTCTCGTCCATGTCCGTCCCGTTGTGCGGAACTATTTGCGCCCCAGAGCGGCGGCTACAAGCCCGGAAAGCGTGAAAATCACCCCCAGATTGAAGAGACCGCTTTGGAAGTTGAGTGCAAACCCCTGTTGAACCAACCCGATCAAGAGGAAGATCACGCCGATAGACAGGATACTTGGCGCTGCAAACCGCTTCAGATCATTCACACGGGTTCCCCTTTCGGCCGCGTCGAGCGGCCGATCCCACCATCGGTTGCACCATTATATCACATTCCGCTCGTTGAGGCGGCGTATCCAAAAGGACATGGAAGCTCTACCCCCTCGTTGAGTACGGGTAGCTGTCCTCCCTTCACTCCAGACTCTTCAGGAACTCCAGCAAGTCATCCAGGTCCTCGTCGCTCATGGACCAGCGGGGCATAGGCCACTCCAGCGGATCCCCGGCCGGGTTCACCCCCTGCGTGATGGCCCGCTTGATGGTCTCATCGGTGTAAGGGGGATGTTCTTCCTCTCCCCCCTCATGCTCCATCTTCTCCTCGGTCAACGTCTTGTAGCGGATATCTGGGGCGACGAACGAGCGCATCATGAAGCGTACGCGGCCGCCACGCCCATCGGGGCCATGACAGCTCGCGCAGGCCACCATCCCACCGCCCATCATGCCGCCGCCCATCATCCCCCCTCCCATATCGGAGGTGATCCGGGTCCCACGCTGGCTGGTGGCGGTGAAATAGATCTGCTCGCCATTCGAGCGAAACTCACGGCCGGTCCTCGTCCCCAGCCGCCCCCACCCGACAGGCGCACAGCCTGCCAGGATGAGGGCGGCCGCCCACAGGATGCCCCATCGTAGCAAGGATCTCCCGCTACCCAGTCGTCCCATCTGGCTCCCTCCCCTCCGGCGGATCGCCAGCCGACTCACCGTCCTGCCGGCCCGATTCCTCCAGATATCCCCCGGCCTGCAACAGCTCACGCACCCGGGCGAGATTCATCCCAAAGCCCAACAGGACCTCGCCATCGATGACCAGCGTCGGCGTGGCGAAGCGGCCCACCAAGCGTTCGAGCTCATCCATATAGCGTTCATCAACGGTGACATCTTTCTCCACAAAGGGGATGTGATATCGTGCGAAGAACCTCTTCGCCGCGTGACAGTCCGCTCAGGTGGGCTGGGTATAGATCACGACACCTCTGGCCTTGCGACGAAACAGTCTACGGAACACGCCTGCTCACTCCTCTCCCTTACCTTCCAACAGCTGCTCCAGCTTCCGGCGATCGAAGCCGATCACCATCTCGCCGTCGATCACCGTCACCGGCGTCGTCATCACCCCCAGCGCCTCCAGCTCGGCCAGGGCGTCCTCATCCTGGGAGACATCCCGCTCGGTGAAGGGCACGCCCCTCTGTGAAAGAAACTCTTTCACTTTTCCGCAAAACAGTCAGCCTGGTTGGGTGTAAACCAGAATTTGGTAGCTCATCACGATCCGTCTCCTTTCACTCCTCCACGATTAATTTCCCATGCAGCATGCCCATCTGGCATTGGAAGTCATACTCGCCCGGCTTCTCCGGCGTGAACTCGATGGACACCACCTCGCCGGGCGGCAACTTGGCGCTCTTGTTGAAATCAGGGAACAGCACCATCTCCGAGCAACTGGCCGTCTCCTGCCGGAGAAAGTTCAGACGCACCGGCTGGCCGGCCTTCACCACCAGCACATCCGGCGTGTACCCGCCCTTCACGATGATATCGGCCTCCTGCACGCCACCGCTGGCTGCCAACCGGGCCCCCTTCTTCTCGGAGAAGAAGAAGAACCAGATCACCAGGATGGAGAGCACGATAGCGCTCAAAAGTACGCTGATCTGTGCGATCGTCATTTATCGTTCCTCCTTACCCCGACCAGTCCGAATGGAAGGCTGAAAGCTCCTCAGGCGCAACGCGTTGCTGATCACCGTCACACTGCTGAGCGCCATGGCGGCGCTGGCGATGATCGGGCTGAGCAGAATGCCGAAGAAGGGATACAGCACGCCCGCTGCGATCGGCACGCCCAGGGTATTGTAGATGAAGCTGCCGAACAGATTCTGCTTGATGTTGCGCATGGTCGCCTTGCTCAGCTCGATGGCCACCGCCACGCCGGTCAGGCTTCCCTTGATCAGCGTGATGTCCGACGCCTCGATCGCCACATCCGTCCCGGTGCCGATGGCCAGCCCCACGTCGGCCTGAGCCAGAGCCGGGGCGTCGTTGATGCCATCCCCCACCATGGCCACCGTCTTGCCCTCCAGCTGCAACATCTGCACATTGAGGGCCTTGTCCTCGGGCAGGACCTCGGCCAGGACGCGATCGACGCCGACCTGGCGGGCGATCGCCTCCGCTGTGCGCCGGTTGTCGCCGGTGATCATCACCACCTCCAGCCCCAATCGCTTGAGGTGGGCGATGGCCTCCCGGCTATCCTCCTTGACCGTGTCGGCCACGGCCACGATGCCGGCGATCCGGCCGTCCACGGCCACGTACATCGGCGTCTTTCCATCATCCGCCAGCGCCTGAGCCCGGGCCTCCAACCCGTTCAACTCGGCGCCGATCTTCTGCATCATCTTCAGGTTGCCCAGGGCCAGCTGGCGCCCCTCCACCACGGCGGTAACGCCATGACCGGGCACCGCCTCGAAGTCCGTGGCGTCCACCAGCTTGATCCCCCGCTCCCTGACGCCGTCCACGATCGCCTGCGCCAGCGGGTGCTCCGACGCCTTCTCCACGCTGGCGGCCAGCCGCAACAGCTCGGCCTCCTCCAGGTCCCCACTGACGATCACATCGGTCAGCTCCGGCTTGCCCTTGGTGATGGTGCCGGTCTTGTCCAACACGATGGCGTCCAGCTTGTGCGCCGTCTCCAGCGCCTCGGCCGAGCGGATCAGGATGCCGTTCTCCGCACCCTTACCGGTGCCCACCATGATCGAGGTGGGCGTGGCCAGGCCCAGCGCGCAGGGGCAGGCGATGATCAACACCGTCACCGCCGTGACCAGGGCGTGAGTAAGCTGCGGCTCCGGCCCGAAAACGAACCAGATGGCAAAGCTCCAGATGGCGATCAGGATCACGACCGGGACAAAGTAACCCGAGATGACATCCGCCAGCCGCTGGATCGGCGCCTTGGTGCCCTGCGCCTGCTGCACCAGCTGAATGATCTGGCTCAGAGCGGTGTCCTTGCCCACCTTGGTGGCCCGGAAACGGAAGGATCCCGTCTTGTTGATGGTGGCGCCGATCACCTCGTCCCCCGGCTTCTTGCTGACCGGGATGGACTCGCCGGTGATCATGCTCTCGTCCACGGCCGAGGTGCCCTCGACCACGATGCCGTCCACCGGGATCTTCTCCCCCGGCCGGACGATGACGATATCCCCCACCAACACCTCCTCCACCGGGATATCCACCTCCTCACCATTCCGCACCACCCGGGCGGTCTTGGCTTGCAGACCCATCAGCTTGCGGATGGCCTCATTGGTTTGTCCCTTGGCACGAGCCTCCAGCACCTGCCCCAACAGGATCAGGGCGATGATGATGGCGGTCGTGTCGAAGTAGACCTCGCGCAACCCCTCCGGCAACAGGCCGGGCAGGAAGGTCGCCACCGTCGAGTAGAGATAGGCCGCGCCCGTGCCCAGCGCGATGAGCGTATTCATGTCAGCCGTGCGATGCCGAAACGCGCTCCAGGCCCCCACGAAGAAGCGGCTGCCGGACCAGAAGAGCACCGGCGTGGTCAACACGAACAGGATAATCCAATTGATCTGGCGCGGGATCTCCCGCAAAACGGGGATGTACTCCCCAAAGGTCAACACCAGCACAACGGCCGCCAACACGGCGGCGACGACGAATCGGTTGCGCAGGTCACGATATTCGGCCTGGCGGGCGGCCCGCTCGGCGTCCTCAGGGGGTGCCCCGGGCGCTGGCTCCGCGGTCTCATAGCCGGTGGACTCGATCACACGGCGCAGAGTGGACACCGTGGTCATACCCGGCACGTACACCACATCCGCCTGCTGAGTCGCCACGTTGACCGAGGCCCGGATCACGCCGGGCGTGCTCATCAGCGCCTCCTCGATGAACGTGACGCACGAGGCGCAGTGCAGGCCCTTGATGCCGATCTGGGCCTCGGCGCTGCCCACCGTGTAGCCGGCCTTTTTGATGGCTTGCTGGATATCGGCCAGGGAGATCCGCGTTGGGTCGTACGTGACGTGGGCCCGGGCCGTAGCGTAGTTGACGCTGGCCTTCTGGACGCCGTCCAGCTCGTTCAATACACGCTCGATGGTCTGTACACATGTGGCACAGTCCAGGTTAACGATGGGCAACTCGACCCGCACCGGGCCCGCCAGCTGCGGGTTGACCCCGGTGGTCGCCGATCCGACGATCGGCTCCGACATCCCGTGCTCGCCATGCCCACCTGTGTAAGCGGCCGGGTCCGCATCGAACCGTTTCGCACATCCCTCAGAGCAGAAGTAGTACGTCTGTCCGTCCACGTCACGCGTGGCCGCCGCGGCGCCGGGATCGACCGGCATTCCACATACCGGATCGGTCACCGCGGCCGGCGGCGTCTCGGCGATGAACTGGGACGAATCTGCGTCAAACTGCTCGACGCAACGGTCGGAGCAGAAATAGTACGTCGTCCCATCCACCGTGCGGGTTGCAACGGCACTCTCTTCCTCAATCTCCATACCACAAACCGGGTCTTTTACCATAGGTTCCCTCCTGACCCACGATGGGCTCGCCGGCGATCGGACCGAACCCTCGCCGGCTGCGTTTGACGCAATCGGTCACGAGAGACGGACCACAGGGCCGCCAAGCCCCCGAAACCCAATATCCAGGTGATAAGCCATCGAACGATCATCCACAAACCTCCCAATCACCCCACGACGTGGGGAGGATCACGGCCGTTGGGAATCTCCCCTCAGCCACCTCCCCATTATCGGCCTTAACGACGCGCTTGACCACGGTGATCCGGCGTGCCCCGGCACCGGTCATTCGGCCCACGCGCTTCCCACGGACACCCGCCAAATGGCCTATATCGCCGGTGCCCGAAAGCCCCAACTTGAGAGGAAGCCCTATTGGGCTTTCCCGCTCCCTCGCAACAATTGCGATCCGCCCCAGGCATGCCAGGCGGTCGTGATCAGCCCCAAGAGGATGAAGAGCACCTCAAACGCCTGCGCCAATCCGCCGCCCGCATCCCCCGTGCCGGTGACGAGAAAGTACTCGAAGGCGAACATCGTCCCCCCGACGACCACGCCGACCAGGCCGAGATAGCCCAGCCCACGCGGCCATCCCGCCTGCCGCAACATGCCTCCCCCCAGGGCGCCGACTCCCAACCCGACCAGCAGGTAGCCCCAAGTGCGCACCATGCGGCCCGCCGTCTGCAGCATCACAAAGGTCAGCGAGGCGGCGTCCGGGTCACGGGCGTACACCGCGGGCAGGCTGATGTAGGCCGTCAGGTCCAGCGTCTCGGCGACCAGGACCAGCAGCCAGCCGACGAGGGCCAGGAAGCCCCCCAAAGCGGCCATCCCGGGCGCGCTCGGGACGAGCCGCCAAGCCAGCACCAGGGCGAAGAGGCCAGCGGCAAGCAGACCTATGATGTTCACCAATCCCGTAAATCGAATGAGAAGGGGATGGGCGGCGAAGAAGGGCAGGACGTGATCGGGATCGCCGAAGCGAGCCTGATCCAGTCCCTGAGCGGTCATCACGCCGAAGAAGAGCAACACGAACAGCGGCAGCCACACCGCGGCGATGACGCCTGCCACACCGCCAAGCCGCGAGGTGGCCTGAGCACGAGCGGATTCCCCCATAACCCAGCACCTCTACCCGTCGAAAGGCCTTGCAAGCGCTCATGGGCATCGGGAAAGGACGCTCGCTCGGGGCTCTGGCCCGTTCCCCGATCCTGATGGGAATCCAGGCCGAAGCCGGGCGGGCGCAACCGGAAGCCCCTGAACGATCCCGATGGCCCATCCACAGCGGCGTGGGGGAGCCGCCGCTATTCATTTCCATCATCCCGGCCCCGCAGGGAATCCCCCAGATGTCCCCCCATGGATGTGCGAGCCCGTCACATCCGATCAAGGACCCGCCCATGGGGATCCACACACGGGGGAGCCTGCGCAACGGCCGTCTATGAGTCCACCTGAGTCACCAAAGATTGCGCATCTCGCTATATTATGTACCCTAATATAGCTCAACCGATCTGTCAAGCCACCCCGAGGGCAGGGCAGGGCTTTTTCAAAGTCAGTGGTGGAAATCGGGGTGGTAGGAACACCCCGCGTGTCGCCCAACGCAAGACATTCCCCTGATCATCGACCGAGGGAAAACGGCCCTCATCCCCCCAACCCTCTTCTCCCGGGCTCGGGAGAAGGGGGCTCAACGGTGAGCTGCGCCGCCGCCACCACCCATTCTCAGGTCCCCCCTCCCAGCGAAGCGGATTGGGGAGGGGGGACGACAGGGGGGGTGGGGTACGTCTGGCCACGTCGTGTGCTGGGGGAAGCTGAAAATAGAGTTCTTCGGAGGGACTACCACCCCTCCGAGCCACCCCAAAGATGCGGAGCCACGCTTCCGTATCGCTTAACTTGATACCAATAGGGCGCAACGCCGTTGTGTCCCCTACAACGAGCGTGACCAGATGCCCCTACATTCCTTTGTGCCTTTCCCGGGGATCGGGTATATAATGTTTGGCGTCAGGCTCGACGGCGGAAAGACATGCATCATCCGCCACCCGCCCGAGTCTGACCTGAGTCCCCATCAAGGCCAAGGGCGGGGAAAGGCGGTGTTTCGATGGATACGATGATCCGGAAGCTGGACGGGGCCAATATGGATATCGAGCTGACCACTCCACAGGGCCTCATCTCGTGGGAACAGGACAGATGCCCCTGGAACGAAGCCGAGGGAACGGATCACCATAAATGCGCGGTCAAGAACGTCTCCATATGTCCTTATTTCTGCGGCATAGAATACCTGGACAACGTGCTGTGCTGCTACCCGCATCCGAACCCCCTGGAAGGAACGGAGTGAGCATTGTTCTTCGCAATTTCCGAGGCGTTTAGGGGCAGGAGAGGACGGCCGGCTGGCCGGCTCTCCGATCTCCCGAAGCTCACGAGCCATGTCTTGCGGAGCGATACCATGATGCCGCGTGAAACCGGTCCGGGCGGCGCTCCCGGGGATCCCAAGCTCTACTCCCTGAGAGAGGACCTCGTCAATAGCATCACCCATGGCATTGGAACCGCCTTCAGCATCGTCGGGCTGATCGTGCTGGTAGCTCTGGCCACGCTCTACGGCGACACCTGGCAGGTGGTCAGCTTCAGCATCTACGGGAGCACCCTGGTGCTCCTGTACCTGTCCTCGACGCTCTATCACAGCTTTCAGAACCCACGGGCCAAGCGGATCCTCCGGATCATCGACCACACCTCCATTTATCTGCTGATCGCCGGGACGTATACCCCCTTCTTGCTGATCAGCCTGCGCGGCACCTGGGGATGGACGCTGCTGGGCATCATCTGGGGGCTGGCTCTGCTGGGCATCGGCTTCAAGACCCTCTCCGCTCAGCGCTATCGAAAGCTCTCCACGCTGTCCTACGTCCTGATGGGCTGGCTATGCGTGGTCGCCTTGAAGGAGATGCTGGTCCATATCCCCCCGGGCGGCCTGATCCTGTTGGCCGTCGGGGGGGCAGCCTACATGGTGGGCATCATCTTCTATACCTGGCACAGGTTACCGTATCACCATGCCATCTGGCATCTATTCGTCTTAGGAGGCAGTGTCAGCCACTACCTCGCCGTGCTCTTATATCTAGCGCCTAAAACTCCATAAACATCGCGGCAGCGGAGGCATCAGGCCCCCTCAGGACGCACCCATCTCGAGTATCAGGCCTTCCGCCTCATCCCCGTGATCCCCGCCGATTGGGCCATGCCACGGGGCCGGCTCCTGGAGCCACACGATGGCAGACGCCGGGGCACAGGCGGGCCGCTGCCGAGGAGGATAACGATCATGCAGCCTATCCAAGTCGTTCTGGCCGACGACCACGCGGTCGTCCGCAAAGGGATTCGAGAGTTCCTCGAGGAAGAAGAGGACATCACTGTCGTGGCGGAGGCAGCCGACGGCGAAGAGGCAAAGGAGCTGATCCGCCAACACCAGCCCGACGTGGTGATCCTGGACATCCGCATGCCCAAGGCGACCGGGATCGAGGTCACTCGATGGGTGCGAGACCAACAGATCGCCACGGGCGTCCTCATCCTGAGCGCCTACGACGACGACCCGTTCGTGCTGGCCGCGCTGGAGGCCGGCGCCAACGGCTATGTTCTGAAGACCGCCGAGGCCGATGAGATCGTGGCGGCCGTGCGAACGGTCCACAAAGGACAGTCGGCGCTGGATCCGGTCGTCGCCCAGAAGCTGATGGCGCACCTGGCGGGCACATCGCACCGCGCGGACGAGCCGGTCGAGCCGTTGACGCCGCGTGAGCGGGAGGTGCTGGAGATGGTGGCGCGCGGGCTCACCAACCGAGGCATCGGCCAAGCGCTGGGCATCAGCGACCGCACGGTGCAGGGCCATCTGGCCAACATCTACGCCAAGCTCCAGGTCGGCAGCCGCACGGAGGCCGTCACCAAGGGGCTCCAGCTGGGGCTCATCCATCTGCCAGAGGAGTCCTCGTGAAAAGCTGGTGGTCCTCGATCAGCCTGCGCGGGCTGCGGGTGCAGATCCTCCTGTGGACCATCCTGCCCTTCATCATCCTGCTCATCGCCCTCTCCCTGACCGGCATCCGGAGCCATCAGCAATCGATGCGCGCTCTGGTCGCCGAGCGGGATGCCGGGCTGGCGCAGGCCCTGGCCAACAGCGTCTCGGCCGAGCTGAGCCGCTACAGCACGGCGATCCTCCTGCTGGCTCGATCCGAGGCGCTACAAAGCGGGGACATCACGGCTACGCGAAGGGCCGTCACGGAGGCCAGCCGGGCCCTGCCGAAGGCCACCCTGCTGATCATGGATGAGCGGGGGGACGTCGTCATCGGCCCCGATCCGCCCCCTGACTGGGCTGTGGAGGGCATCCGACAGCCATCGGGCGAGGCGGACACGGACGACGGACCGACCGCCCGGATAGCCGCCAACGGGCGCACCCTCCTGTGGGCGATCCCCTTGAAGGGGAACACTCGGTGGCTCGTCGCCGGCGTCCCCCTCGAGGCGCTCGAACTGGAACGGCTGTTGAGCATCGAGCATCTGGGGGCCAACGGCACCGTGGCCCTGATCGCCTCCCAGGGGCAGATCTTATACGTGGGCGGGGCCTCCCCCGCCGACACGATCCCCATCGAATGGTCCAGCGTGGAACAGGCTCTGGAGGGCGAGAACGGGTTCCACTTCGCCCCCAGCCCCGAGGGGGAGCAGGTGATCGCCTACGCGCCGATCCCGGAGATCCAGGGCACCCTGCTCATCCGCGAGCCGTGGGAGCCTCTGGCAGCGCCCCTGCTGCGCCTGGATCGGGTGATGCCCTTCGTCCTGCTGACCGCCGCCGCGGTCTCCGTGCTCACCCTCGTCTTCGGCCTGCGGTACGTGGTGCGCCCGCTCCAGAAGCTGGACGCGCAGGCGGACCGCATCGGCCTGGGCGATTTCGAGGCGGCCGCCGAGCTGGTCGGCGGCGTCAAGGAGATCGAGGACCTGCGCCGCACGCTGGATCGCATGGCGCGCCAGGTCCAGCGCTATCAGGCCGCCCTCGAGGATTACGTGGGGGCCATGACCCGAGCCCAGGAGGAGGAGCGAGCCCGCCTGTCCCGTGAGCTACACGACGAGACGGTGCAAACCCTAATCGCGCTGAGCCAGCGAGTGCAGATGGTCCAGCGGGCCCTCAAGCGGGATCCCTCCCAGGCCGCCCAACGGCTGGCCGAGCTCCGGACCATGGTCAACGATGCGGTGGAGGAGGTACGCCGATTCAGCCAGGCGCTGCGCCCCTCCTACCTGGAGGAGTTGGGGCTGGTGCCGGCGCTGGAGATGCTGGCGCGCGAGGTGGGAGCCTCCTTTCGCAGCGTCGGCACGCCGCGACGCCTGACGGACGAACAGGAGCTCGCCCTCTACCGCATCGCCCAGGAGGCGCTGAGCAACGTCCTTCGCCACGCCCGGGCCCGCCACATCTGGATCGAGCTGGCCTTCACCGACGCGGGGACCTCGTTACGCGTGCAAGATGACGGGATAGGGTTCCGAGTGCCCAGGCGCTTCACGGACCTGGCCCGATCCGGGCACTTCGGACTGATGGGCATGTACGAACGGGTTCAACTCGTCGGCGGCCGCCTGATCATCACCTCATCCCCCGGAAAGGGGACCACCATCGAGGCCCACCTACCCCGATAGCCCCTTCCGCCCAGGCCAGCCTCGCCAAGCACGGCCGGGTGCCACATCCCTCATGCACCCTCCCCTGCGTCTTCCCGCCGCAGGACGTCGCGCTCCAGGATGGGCTCCGGAGATCCCTCCACGGAAACCCCGCCTCTCCGGGAGGCCAGGTCGTCTTCCCATCGCAGAAACACCCCTCCTATGCGCTATGACCCGTAACGACCTCGAGGGCTATGAGCCATTTAGCGGGGCATGGGCACGCCAAATAGCTCTTGTGAGCCCCCATTGCGCATGCTACACTCGAACTGTCACCAGAAATGACGCAACGCGAAACACCAGGAGCGCAGACGATGGCACGATCCCGGGTAAGACGTCGCAGGCGACAGAAACGTCGAGCGGAAACCAGGCGAGCCCAACGGCTTCCCCTGGTGGCCTCCGTAGGCATCATGGCCGGATTCCTGGCCGCCTACCTCGGCGCGGAGATGTTCCTGAGCGCACGTCTTCACCCCATCCATTGGGTCGTAGCGGGAAGCGGTGGCGGCTTGGGGTACCTGGCCGGAATGGTCTGGTACCAGCTACGCGGGGACATCGTCTGAGGAATCTCGGCCGATGCCCGCAGAACGAACGAGGCGACGGCCGAGGAGCAGGGCTAACGTGATGGAACAACAAGTGCAGGTTGCGATGGATTGCCAGGAGACAATAGAGGTGCTTGCGCAGGCTCTGGAGATTCAGGGGATGCGGGTATACCGCAGCTTCGACCTGCGCAACGCGCTGGCATCCCTGCCTGAGTGCGATTGCCCCCATCACGGGACGGAACAATGCACCTGCCAATATGCCGTGCTCCTGGTGTACGGGGATGCCTCCTCGCCCGTACAGGTGGTAGCTCACGGGCGTGATGGACGCACATGGCTGAAGATTCTCAAGGCCGACCACCCATCGACGACGCTGAGGGAGGGGATTTCCAACGCCCTGGACGTCGTCCTGAGCACGAGCGGGGACTCCCTGGCAAATCCATCGCACCTGCGATGAGATCCCTTCATAAATTCCAACAGGAGGCGAATGATGGCGAAAGATCCCGTATGTGGTATGACGGTGGACGAAAGCAAGGCGGCCGCAACCTATGAGTACAAGGGCGTGACTTATTACTTCTGCGCCCCCGGCTGCAAGGCGGCCTTCGAGAAGGAACCGGAGAAGTACATCAGCAAAGAGGAAGGCGGCATGCAGCATGGCCATGAGCATCATCACTGAGGCTCCCGTGGGCCTGCTCCGCCAATCCCGCACTCGCGATGCCCGGAGGCATTAACGAATGGGTAAGGGGCGAGCGTCGAAACGCCGGGTGCGCCGACGAACATCGCGTCGGCGCACCCGGGGCCCGTGGCTGCTGATCGGCGGTGGCCTCGCGCTGCTCCTGATCGTGGTCTCGGCGTACTGGGCCTGGGGGCGCACGCCGGCCGCCGGCGCCTCGGCTGAGGCCGTATCCTACGATCCGGCCGATGTGGTCTACGATGATGGGCTGTACGGTGTGCATGAGATGGAACCATCGCAGACGCCCATCCCCTTCCTGCCGAAGGACGGCCCTCAGCCGAAACTGGTCATCCCGCAGGATTTCTGGGACTTCGGAGAGGTGGGCCCCACCGACGTGGTGGATCATACCTTCGTGCTGAAGAACGAGGGGGAGGCGCCATTAACGATCAGCCGGATCTACACGACGTGTGGATGTACCACGGCGGAGCTCTCCGCACGGGTGATCCCACCCGGCAAGGTGGCACTCCTACGGCTGATCTTTGACGCCGGGTATCACGACGTCCGTGGACAAACCGTGCGTCGCGGCATCATCATCGAGAACAACGATCCCAACTATAGCGAGGCAGCCGTCTGGTCCGAAGCATTTGTGAAATGGCGATAGCCACCTTCGCGTCCAGCGGGCCCATCGTCAGGTGAGGGGAGCGCCATACCTCGCCCACTGGACATGAATGTTCCAGAAGCCTCTCTGGTGGGAAGGGGCAGATCCGACGAGTAGCCCTGGGACGCGATCCCGGGGCTACTCGCTACTTATGGAGGTGAAGACGTCATCATGTTTGGCTTTGCACCCGATCCGATCCTGCTGCACATAGGCCCCCTCACGGTGCGCTGGTATGGGGTCCTCATCGCCCTCGGCACTGCCCTGGCGGCCACGGCCTCCGCCCGCCTGGCTCGACGGTGGGGCTACGATCCCGAACACATCTGGAGCGCGCTCATCTGGTGCCTTGGACTCGGCATCCTCGGCGCCCGCATCCAATACGTGCTCACCTCATCGCTGGAGAGCCCGGCCATGCGCCAGTACTACCTGGAGGATCCCGTTCGCATCATCGCCACCTGGCAGGGCGGCCTTGGGATCTACGGCGCCCTTTTGGGCGGCATCCTGGGACTCGCCCTGTACGCCCGGCGCGCCGACCTCGCCCTGTGGCGATGGGCCAATTTCGTCATCGTCGGCGTCCCCCTGGGACAGGCCATCGGCCGCTGGGGGAACTTCTTCAACCAGGAGCTGTACGGTGCGCCCACAGACCTGCCCTGGGCCGTCACCATCGATCCGGCCAACCGTCTGCCGGGATATGAGTCCTTTGCCACCTTCCACCCTGTCTTCCTATACGAATCGCTCTGGAATCTGATCGGCTTCGCGCTGCTGTTCTGGCTGGGCTGGCGATATGGAGATCGGCTGCTGGATGGCGAGTTGGTGGGGCTGTACGCCATCTGGTACCCCACCGGGCGCTTCCTGATCGAGTTCATCCGACTGGGGTACACCGACGTCGCCGGACTCACGCCCGCCCAATGGGCCTCGCTGATCGCCATCGTCATCGGCGCGTTCATCACGGTCTATCGGCGAACCGTTCGCGTGCAACTCGTCAGAAGCCAATAGGGGTTTCCAATGTCATGGTCCAGATCTCGCTCCGTGAGGCTTAAGATGCGCTCCACGCTTCGGCTGCTCCTGCCCCCGTTCCTGGCCGTAGCGCTGGCGCTGATCCCCGTCGTCGGCGTCCAAGCGGCCTCGACGGCGGAGGAGGGCATCCACGTCGTCCAGCCGGGGGACACGCTCTTCGGCATCGCCATGCAACACGGCGTGACGATCGACAGCCTGGTACAGAGCAACCGCCTGGTCAACCCGAACGCGATCTACGTGGGCCAGAAGCTTCGCATCACCGCAGACGCCGCTGGCGAGAGCGCACGCCCCTCGGATGCCCCCTCCGAGGATGAGGGCGAGGCGCACATCGTGCAACCCGGCGAGACGCTCTCCGCCATCGCGGCCGCGCATGGGGTCACCGTCGAGGCCATCGCAGAAGCCTCAGGCATCGCGGTGTCCGACCTCCTGCGCGTGGGACAAAGCCTGCGCATACCGCAGCGAGCCGCATCCCCGCCCCCCGCCGAGTTGGAGCCCGCCGCCCCCGAGCCGGAGGCGGCGCCTGAGGCTGAGCCGGCGCCCAGCGTGTACGTCGTGCGGCCGGGCGACACGCTCTCCGAGATCGCCCAACGATTCCAGGTCCCCGTGGCGTCGCTGGCACGGGCCAACAACCTGAGCAACCATGGGCTGCTCTTCCCCGGGCGCAAGCTGGCCATCCCCCAGTCGCGGGAGGTCCGGCCGCGCGGCGGGGACAAGCGGGTGGTGGTGAGCATCTCCCAGCAACGGTGCTACGTATACGATGGCGACACGTTGCTATACGAATGGGTGTGCTCCACGGGGCGCCGCAGCTCGCCGACCAAACCGGGCACCTACTACATTCAAAGCAAGATACGGACGGCATACGGGTCCGCCTGGGACATCTGGATGCCCTACTGGCTGGGCATCTACTGGGCGGGCAGCACGGAGAACGGGTTCCATGGCCTGCCGTGGAACGCCACCACCGGACGCCCCACCTGGGCCGGCCTGGTCGGGACGCCCATCACGTACGGCTGCATCATGCTGAGCAACGAGAACGCCAAGATCCTATGGGAGATGGCCTACATCGGCATGCCGATCATCATCGAATACTGATGGTCGGCATACGAAGCGAAGGAGCACGGTTCTTATGGTGGATGTGAAGGAGACGACGTTAACGCGAGCGCGATACGATCGTATCGCGCCTTTATATGACCTCATGGAGGCGCTGGCCGAGCGACGATACAACGACTGGCGGCAGCGCGTCTGGTCGCTGGTGACCGGACCGCGGGTGCTGGAGGTCGGAGTGGGGACGGGCAAGAACATGCCCTACTACCCTTCGGGGATACAGGTGACCGGCGTGGATCTGAGCGCCAGGATGCTGGACCGGGCCCGCCGGCGAGCGGAACGCCTGGGCCGCTCCGTGACCCTGTTGCAGATGGATGCCCAAGCGCTGGAGTTCCCAGATGACGCCTTCGACGGAGCGGTGGCCACCTTCGTATTCTGCTCGGTGCCCGATCCCGTGTTGGGGCTGCAAGAGATGGCACGAGTGGTCAGGCCAGGGGGACGCGTGGTGCTGCTGGAGCACGTGCGCTCCGAGCACCCCATCCTGGGGCGGCTCATGGATCTGCTGGATCCGGTGATCGCGCGGCTGATGGGGCCACACATCAACCGACGAACGGTGGACAACGTTCGCCGGGCGGGCCTGGACATCGAACGTGTGGACGATCTGGGGGCCAGGGGGATCTTCAAACTGATCGTGGCCCGGGTGAGCGAGGAGAACGGGAAAGAGGAGGCGACGGATTCCCAGGAGAGGCGCACATGAAGAGGGTTCGCGCCATAGGCTGGCTGGCGATCGCCGTATTGGTGCTGGTGTTCGTGCTGGTGGCATACGGAGCCCGACGCCCCGATATCGCGCTCTCGGCCACGCAGCACGACTTCGGCGATATCGAGCAGGGCCAGGTGGCCGTGACCGAGATCACCGTGTCCAATATGGGCGCGGGCGACCTGAAGATCGAATCGGTGTCCACCTCGTGCGGCTGCACCTCGGCCCGGGTGGAGCCCACAGTGATCCCGCCCGGCGGTGAGGGCAAACTGATCATTCGGTACGATTCCGGGGTTCACCCGGACAACGGACGGATACGCCGCTACATCTACATCGCCTCCAACGATCCCGACGAGCCAGAGGCTCAGGTGATCGTCACGGCCAACGTGCAGGCCCCCGCGCCGTAGAGGAAGCCCCATGACCACATCTGAACAATTGTTCAGCCGAGACGATTTGACAAAGGGTCCAAACGCCAGTAAAATTTCACCAACTTCGAGGAAAAGGTGTTCTCGTGCCCCGGATGGCTTCTTGGGGACATCACATGTCTCGTGCTCTGCCACTCATGTGCATCTGTACATAGCGGGCGCCGATGGCGCTCCGCGGCATACGCGCGCTCACGGCGGTATGCCATCCGGGGGAGAATCATCGGCGCTCGCTGCGCCTGATCTGGATCTGGGCGATGGGATCTTCCCTGGCCGAGGATATGACAGGCACAGTTGGGGGCACGATGACGTGAGAACACCGGTCAGAATCGGTGGTCCATCCTGGTGTGGGTGGGCCGCTTAACCATATTCCACCCTTTCCCCTTCTTTGGCTTGTAGGAGACTCGTCGCCCGACACCCCGGGTTTTGCGAGTCTCTTTTTGTTTTCCGAACACCCCACAGGAGGAGGTTGCACGATGACAGCCGCGAACATGAAACAGTCCACTCACCCCGGCGCGTGGGTCAGCCAGCATACGCTGTTGGGGTTGCTGGCCGCCATCGCCAGCATCGTTATCCTCGCCTGGCTGACTCAAGTCAACACCACCCTGGCTATCTTCTGGCTCTTCGGCCTGGGATATGGATTCGTGGTCCAGCGCAGCCGATTCTGCTTCACATCCGCATTCCGAGATCTGTTCCTGCTACGAGACGGCCGCCTGATGAAGGGCGTGCTCCTGGGACTCGCCATCGCCAGCCTGGGGTTCGCGCTCATCATGTACAAGGCCGTGCCCGACCCGACCCAGGGCATCGCGGGGAACGTGTACCCGACGGGATGGCACACGCTCCTGGGAGGGCTGCTGTTCGGCACCGGGATGGTCGTCGCGGGCGGCTGCGCCTCGGGGACCCTCTACCGCATGGGCGAGGGGTACGTCGCCCAGTGGGTTGCCTTGATCGGCATGCTGGTCGGCTCGTTCCTGTTGGCGCTGAGCTGGGAGTGGTGGTGGCCAGCCGTGGTCTCCCAGCAGCCCAAGGTATGGTTCCCTCGGGTGATGGGATGGGGAGGGGCGCTGAGCATCACGCTCCTGATCCTGCTGGCGCTCTACCTGCTGGTCATCTGGTGGGAGACACGGGCCGGCGGCGTGACCGTGCGGCGCGAGGCGCCCCCGCCGGCGGAGACGTTCGGGCAGCGTCTCCGAGCCGGGTGGAACAGCCTCTTCGTCCACGCATGGCCGGCATTGGTGGGCGGCGCCTCCCTGGGCGTGCTGAACATCCTGGAGTACCTCTACAAGAAGCCCTGGGGCATCACCACGGCGGTCTCCCGCTGGTCCGGTTGGATCGCCTACGTGCTGGGATATCCGGCCCAGAACCTGCTGTACTTCGGCGACAAGCCCGCCGGCAAGCAGCTGTTGAGCCACATCCCCTGGCAGAGCGGTGGCAGCCTGCTGAACTGGGGGCTGATCTTCGGCGCTTTCGTGGCGGCCCTCCTGGCCGGCGAGTTCAAGATCCGCTTCGCCCCCGGCCGACGCTACGTGCAATCCTTCATCGGGGGCATCGCGATGGGATACGGAGCACGCCTCGCCATGGGGTGCAACATCGGAGGATTCTTCTCCGCCATCCCCTCGCTGGCGCTGAACGGCTGGGTCTTTGGCCTGGGGCTGTTCGGCGGCGCCTGGCTGGGGGTGCAGATCATCCGACGCCTGCCGTGAATAAGGGCCCCAAGCAATGGATAGAGGAACCGCTCAGAACCTGGACAATCCACCGACAGCAGGCTGAGTCCCTATGCTCAACCTGCGGCAGCCCCCACGCTGCCGCAGCCAGCCTATTGCGCAAGCTTTATCCGATTTTCTCTATGAGGAGGTGAACAAGATGAAACTCGACGTCCGAGGAGAGATCTGCCCTTACCCGATGCTGAAGGCCGTGGAAGCGATGAAGCGTCTGCCGGAGGGGGAGATCCTGGAGGTGATCACCGATCATGCCCCGGCGTTGGAGACGATCCCGACGCAGGCTCATCGGCTGGGCTTCAAAGCGGAGATCCGGCAGACCGGCAATCCGGAATGGGTGATCGTACTGACAAGAGAAGAGGCGTCGGAGTAACTCACGAGCGAAAAGCGGTGGTAGGGGCCGGGCCTGATCAGAAGCCCGGTCCCTTTCCTCTACCAACAGTCCGCTCGCCAACCCTCGAGAGGGGCTCCCGTGCGCCCCTTATCCCCTCAGCCTCCTCCCTGAGCGGTCTTCACAGAATCTTCATACTCCCTTCAAGAGCCCGCCATGGTGGCCGGTTATCATAGGGCTGACGATAGGAATTTCCAGGACAGGCCATGTCCAACGACAAGTAGCTGGTACAAAGACCGGTCCCCTCAGCGGGGATCATGACGCCAGCCAGCCCTTGGCAGATGAGGAGGAGGTAAGGATGATGATGGGATTTGGCTTCGGCGGCTTGGGCCTGATCTTCATGCTCATCTTCTGGGTGGTGATCATCGGGCTGGCCCTGTGGCTGCTCAGCAGCCTCTTCCCCCAAGCCACCCGTTCGACGCAGCCTCGGACGCCCGCACAACAACCGCCCGAGTCCCCTCTGGAGATCCTCAAACGGCGCTATGCAAGCGGTGAGATCTCCAAGGCGGAATATGAGCAGATGCGTCAAGACCTGGAGAGGTGAAGCACAGCCCGGAGCAGCAATGGTGCCCCAACGAAGAGCCGATGCTCACGAAGCGCTTCTCCCCAGCCATAAACGATCCTTTCAGAAAGATCAACTTAGGAGATCAGACAAAATGGCAAAGACGATAACCGAGTACGCATTTCGAACGAAGCTGAACCTACCATACGAGCAGGCCGTGGAGAAGGTGGTCGGAGCATTGAAGCAGGAAGGGTTCGGCGTATTGACGGAGATCGATGTGAAGGCGACGCTGAAGAAGAAGTTGGATATCGACTTCCGCAGGTACGTCATCTTGGGCGCCTGCAACCCATCGCTGGCCCATCAGGCGCTGAACACGGAGCTGGAGATCGGGCTGCTGCTGCCATGCAACGTCATCGTCTACGAAGAGGACGGCGGCAGCGTTGTGTCCATCGTGGATCCCATCTCCATGTTGGGGGTTGTGGAGAATCCGGATCTGGATTCGATAGCTCGTGAAGCACGAGCCCGGCTGCAACGAGTGATCGAGGCAGTGCAGGACTGATCGCATCACGGCAACGCCATGAGGAATCCCCCGGCGCTAGCTACAGCGTCGGGGGATTTTTCATTTCCGGCGAACCTCTTCTCCTCGTCTTCCCATCTCGCCATGGGGGGCCGGAGGAGCTTCGCCCTTCCCCAAGCTTTGAGTGCCCCCCGGGTACCCAATATATACAGCTTCTTTCGTGACGCTACACTATATCTTGATGTAGGGATGGCAGAAGACAGCGCCCCCCGCCACCCGAAGGGCAACCTATTAAAACCACCGTGGCACAGTCACCCACAAAGGCAATTTGGGTGGTCTCCCCCATGGGCGTTGTCGAGGCAGGGGCGATTCATGAAT
>JAADGJ010000090.1 GCA_013152435.1 Chloroflexota bacterium
TTTGATAAGCAAGGGGTCGAGATGATGACGACGTGGAGAGAATGGGTTGTCTCGAACCCTTCTGTGATGATGGGCAGGCCGGGTAATCGTCGGGTCATTGCAGAGCTACCAACACGCGAGAAAGCGGGTACGATGAAGGAAAGAGACGAAGTCGCAGAGGCGAACGAGCGTCACTGGGAGCGAATGGTGCGGGAGGGGTGCGGGTTCACCATCCCCTGGCTGGACCTGGATCCCGATGTGGTGCGGGCGTTCGCTGAGGGCAGGATAGACTCCGCGCCGGGGCCGCTGGAGGAGATGACGCCCCGCGGCATCCTCGCCGGCGTCGAGGGCAGGGACGTGCTCTGCCTGGCGTGCGGTGGTGGGCAGCAGTCGGCCGTGTTCGCCTTGCTCGGCGCGCGGGTGACCGTGGTCGATCTGGCTCAGGGGCAGCTTGAGGGGGACCGGAGGGCGGCGGCGCATTACGGCGTCGAGATCCGGACGATCCACGCGGACATGCGGGATCTCTCCATGCTGGACGACGAATCCTTCGATCTCGTGTACGGGACGGCCATCTGCTACGTCCCCGATGCCCGGCAGGTGTACGCGGAGGTCGCCCGGGTGCTGAGGCCGGGCGGGTTGTATCGCGTGGATTGGAGGCAGCCGGCGCTCCACTTCGTGGCGTGGGATGGGGGTGGCTACCGGATCACGAAGCCCTACTCCGAAAGGGTTGACCCGCGAGAGGACGGTGCGATCGAGTTCCGGCACTACATGGACGACATCTTTAACGGGCTCGTCGAGGTCGGGCTGTCGATCCGACATGTGGAGGACGTCTCCCGGGCGGTTCCGCCCGATCCGCAGGCCCCCGCCGGGAGCTGGGACCACGAGCGGGCCTACGTCGGCGGGGAATTCGTCATCGTCGCACGGAAGGAACGGCCAATCCCACGGTGAGAACACCTGTCGCGTGTCGTTGACGCTTATCTTGATCAATGGTATACTCCCACACAGTCATGCAGCTGTGTCTGCCAGGGCTTGAGGTTGATGATGCGATCCCGGTGGGTGGCGGCAGTGTTCATATGGGATGTCAGGGGGCCCTTGCCTACCCGGCAGCCTGAGCTAGCGCTCGGGCCCGAGTAGGTCGCCCTGGCCGGGTATTCGCGCAGGAGAACACGCGCTAGCTCTCTCGCTTCGGATGGAGGGCTAGCGTTTTGTTTCGTCCGTGATGTCAGGGAAATAGCCCGGTCGGATATCGGGGATAGCAGGGCAATGGCGCCCACGATGTGAGCGAGATGCGTATTTTAACCATTAGCGATCGAGTTGTGCCGATTTTGTACAGCCCCCATATCCTGACTCGACTTGGGAAGATCGACCTGGTGCTGAGCTGTGGAGATCTCCCCTTCTACTATCTCGATTTCGTCTCCAGCATGCTGGGCGCGCCCTGCTACTATGTCTTCGGGAATCATGCCCAGGGGTTGGAGCTGGGGTTGGAGCCCCCCATCCGTCGGTTCGTGGGCGGCGATCTGGACGGCCGCCTGGTCTACGAGCGAGGGATCCTGATCGCCGGGCTGGAGGGAGCGTACCGATACAATCGCAATCCTCGTTTCCAGTACACGGAGCGCGAGATGTGGCTGAAGATCGCTCGCCTGATCCCCAGCCTGCTGGCGGCACGCCTCCGGTACGGTCGATACCTGGACATCCTCATCACCCACGCGCCGCCGCGAGGGATCCACGATGGGCCGGATCGGGCGCATACCGGGTTCGTCTCGTTCCTGACCTTCATGCGTTGGTTCCGGCCGAGGTATCTGATCCACGGCCACAAGCACGTGTACCGCCCTGATGAGCAGACGAGGACGGTCTATCAGGACACCGTCGTCATCAACACCTATGGGTTCCGCGTCCTGGAGATCGAGGAACACGAGGGACGCCGGGCACGGCCGCGTCGATCATCCGTGTTGCGTGCCTGATGGGCCGTAAGTTCATACCGGGCTATCGCTCACAACATAGCGAGGGAAGATGACAGGGAAGATCGTGTCGATATTCGGCAGCGCGAGGACGCCGGAGGGGACGGCGGCCTGGCAGCAGGCATATGAGCTGGGGCGGCGCCTGGCTCGGGCGGGTTGGATCGTCGCCAACGGCGGATACGACGGCACGATGGCGGCCGTCAGCCGGGGAGCCCGGGAGGCGGGCGGACACGTCATCGGCGTCACCTGCGCCGCCTTCGACCCGCTTCCGCCCAACCCGTGGTTGAGCGAGGAGCGCAGGATGCCCACGCTGATCGCCCGCCTGGAGGCGATCACGTCGCTGGGGGACGCCTTCATCGCGCTGCCGGGCGGCATCGGCACCCTGACCGAGGTGACGCTGGTGTGGAGCCTGCTCCAGACGGGCAGCCTGTCCCCGCGGCCCTTCGTCCTGATCGGCTCGCCATGGGCCGGGCTGGTGGACGCGTTCAAGCGCCACACGGAGATGGGCGATTCCATCCTGGCGCTGGCCCGGCTGGCCGCCGATGTGGACGAGGCGGTGGCGTTTCTGGGATGAGGGCAGGGGCGAGTCTCAGCCTTGCCCTATTGACATCAGGTTAGGCGATACGAAAGCATGTTTCTGCATCCCTGGGGTGGCTCGGAGGAGCTGTCGTCCCTCCGAGGAAACCTATTTTCAGCCCTCCATCTGCCCCGTGGGGCCGCGGGTCATCGGCCGAAGCCCCAACCACGAAGGTGAAAGGCGGGGAAAAGGGGCTTTGGGCAGACGGATGGTGTTGAGGATGATCTCCATTATTGGCACTTCATACCGATGTGCTCGTCCAGAACTCATGTGCCGGAGGAAAGGAATCCATGGCTGAGAAGATCACACCGAGGAGTCAGGACTTCGCTCGCTGGTATACGGATGTGGTGCAGCGGGCGGACATGGCCGACTACGCTCCCGTGCGGGGGTGCATGGTCATCAAACCGTACGGCTACGCGCTTTGGGAGAACATCCAGAGCGCGCTGGATCGCCGGTTCAAGGCAACGGGACACGTCAACGCCTACTTCCCCCTCTTCATCCCCATGAGCTTCCTGCAGAAGGAAGCCGAGCACGTCGAGGGATTCTCGCCCGAGCTGGCGGTGGTCACCCATGGCGGCGGCGAGGAACTGGAGGAGCCGCTGGCCGTCCGCCCCACCTCGGAGACCATCATCGGGCACATGTACGCGCAGTGGATCCGGTCCTACCGAGACCTGCCCGTCCTCATCAACCAGTGGGCGAACGTCGTGCGATGGGAGAAGCGCACCCGCCTCTTCCTGCGTACGACGGAGTTCCTCTGGCAGGAGGGGCACACGGCCCATGCCACCGAAGAGGAGGCGATGGAGGAGACGCTGCGCATCCTGGACCTGTACACCGACTTCGCCGTGAACGAGGCGGCCGTCCCGGTCATCCCCGGCCAGAAGAGCGAGCGGGAGAAGTTCGCCGGCGCGGTGGCGAGCTACACCATCGAGGCGATGATGGGGAACGGCTGGGCGCTTCAGGCGGGCACCAGCCACTTCCTGGGACAGAATTTCGCTCGCGCGTTCGACATCAAATTCCTGGACCAGAACAACGAGCTGCAGTACGTGTGGACCACCAGCTGGGGGCTGAGCACGCGCTTCATCGGCGGGATCATCATGGTGCACGGGGACGACCAGGGGCTTATCCTGCCGCCGCGTCTGGCCCCCTATCAGGTGGTGATCGTCCCCATCTGGAGGAACGACGAGGAGCGTGCCACGGTGCTGGAGGCCGGGCAGAAGATCGCAGCCGAGCTCCTGGATGCCGACGTGCGGGTCCGGTTCGACGACCGAGATAATGTGTCGCCTGGCTTCAAGTTCAACGACTGGGAGATGCGCGGCGTGCCGTTGCGCATCGAGATCGGTCCCCGGGACGTGGAGCAGCGGCAGGTCGTGTTCGCCCGGCGCGATGTCCCGGGGCGGGAGGGGAAGCGGGTCGTCTCCCAGGACGGGCTGGTCGCCCAGGTCCAGGCGATGTTGGAGGCCATCCAGGCCACCCTGCTGGAGCGGGCCATCCGCTTCCGGGACGAGAACACCCATCGGGCCGAGAGCTACGGGGAGTTCAAGGAGATCCTGAAGACGCAGGGCGGGTTCATCCGGGTACACTGGGCCGGGACCAGCGAGGACGAGGATCGCATCAAGGAGGAGACCAAGGCGACGATCCGCTGCTTCCCGCTGGACGCGCCGGAGGGCCGGGGACGTTGCTTCTACACCGGACAGGAGACGGACCGCATCGCCATCTTCGCCCGGGCCTATTGATGTGAGCAAGGGGAGCGCCTCTCGCTCCGGAGGGGGCATGCCGCCACCCAACGTCCTCCTCATCACGTGCGATCAGCTCCGCAAGGACGCGTTGGGCTGCTACGGGAACGATGTGATCCGGACGCCGCACATCGACCGGCTGGCCGAACGCGGCGTCCGGTTCGATCAGGTGTTCACCGCCAGCCCGGTGTGCGCGCCCAACCGTGGGAGCATCGCCACGGGACGATTCCCATCCGTCCACGGCCTGCGGCGCAACGGATGCGTGCTGCCGAAGGGCGAGCTGACCCTGATGGAGGTGCTACGGCGGCGGGGATACGCGACCTACGGCGTGGGCAAGATGCACTTCGGCCCCCAGTGGCGCTGGATCGAGGACAGGCCCGGTGCTACCGGGGACTTCGACGAGCGCTGGGCGGTCAATCCCCAGCCGCTGCCATGGGAGTTCCCCTTCTACGGCTTCCAGCAGGGGATGTTCACCGAGGATCATCGCGTGGGCCCCTACGCCGACTACCTGAGGGCGCACGGCCTCGATCCCTGGGCTGATCCGCACAGCTTCTCCTATCCCCAACACATCACCGCCCCATCGGTCTATCCCGAGGAGCATCACCAGACGGTATGGGTCGCCGATCGATCCATCGAATACCTGCGGAGCCATCCGGCGGATCGCCCGTTCTTCCTGTGGACCTCGTTCGTCCACCCACACCACCCGTTCACGCCGCCGGTGCCCTACGACACCCTGTACGATCCGACCGAGATGCCGCTGCCGGTCTGGGACCCGGGTGAGGTGGACGGCTGGCCGGAGGCCTACCGGCGGAAGTACCTGGCACGCCAGGGCTCCCACGAGGCGATCGGCATGTGCGACCTGACGGACGCCGACTGGCGGCGGATCAAAGCCTACTACTACGGCATGATCAGCCTCATTGACAAGCAGATCGGCCGGCTGATGGATGAGCTGGACCGGCGCGGCCTATTGGATCGCACCATCGTCGTCTTCACCTCAGACCACGGCGAGATGCTCGGCGATCACCACCTGCTCTTCAAGGGCACGCACTACGACTGCGTGACGAACGTGCCTCTGATCATCGCCCGGCCGGGGGATCCGCAGGGCGGCCAGGCACGCCACGGCATCGCACAGTCCGTCGACATCATGCCCACGATCCTCGAGCTCACGGGCACGGACGTTCCCGAGGGGGTGCAGGGGAAGTCGCTGGTGCCCATGCTGGCCGACGGGAAAGTGGAGCTGTACCGGGAAGCCTTCATCGAGGACCCGGAGATGAGACGCACGGTGCGCACGCCCACGGCGCGACTCACCTGGCACGGAGAGGGGCAACGCGGCGAGCTGTACGACCTGACGCGCGATCCGCATTGCCTGCGTAACCTGTGGGATAGACCGGAAGCCGCTGATTTGCAGCGCCAGCTCATGGACCGCCTGGTGGCCCGTATGGCCGAGAACGTCGACCCTCTGCCGCCGCAGGTTGGCCTGTGCTGACGCACCCACTCGCAGGAGGCCTACCATGAACATCATCCTGCTCATCTCCGACACGTTTCGCTACGACAACCTGTTCGATCGGGCGGCCATGCCCGTGCGCACGCCCGAGCTGGACCGCTTCGCGGAGCGGGCCGTCAGCCTGTCACGCCTGTACACGGGCAGCTTCCCCACCATCCCTCATCGGACGGACCTGACCACCGGCCGATATGGCTGGCCCTGGTACCCCTGGCAGGACCGGCGGGAGAGCAGCCCGAATCACATCCCCGAGATCCTCCGCCAGACAGGCTACGTCTCCCAGCTCCTCTGCGACTGCCCGCATCTCTTCCGCAGCAGCTTCAACGTGGGCTTTGACGGGGCCCACGTGTTGCGTGGCCAGGAGGGCGACACCTACTTCCTGCGGATGAACCACCCCATCGAGCACGTCATGCCGCCGGAGAAAACGCGCTACGGGCGGCATTTCCAGGGACGCAACCTGGTCGACCTGGCCCGCTGGACGAACCGGTACTGGTATCGGGAGATCGATCGCTTCCCGCCGCGTACGGCGGAGCTGGCGGTGGAATGGCTGGAGGAGAACTATCGGTTCCATCCCTTCTTCCTGTGGGTCGACTTCTTCGATCCCCACGAACCATGGGATCCGCCGGAGTACATGGTGAAGCGCTATGATCCGGATTACGAGGGCGTGCCCATGCTCCACCCCAACTACGGGAAGGCCAGCGATCTGACCCCAGAGGAACTGAGGAATCTGCGCGCCCATTACTGCGCCGAGGCGGAGCTGGTCGATCGCTGGGTCGGCCGCGTGCTCCAGAAGATCGACGACCTGGGGCTGTGGGACAATTCAATCGTGATCTTCACCACCGATCACGGCATCAGCCTGGGCGAGCATAATCGGACGGGCAAGTCGAACATCAACCCCGGCGATGAACGATACTGGCCCCTTTACCCGGAGATCGCCCATATCCCCTTCCTGATCGCCGCGCCGGGGCTCGAGGGGGGCCGAACCGTCGACGCGCTGCTGCAGCCCGCCGACATCCTGCCCACGCTGCTGGATCTGGCAGGCGTCGACGCAACGCCCCCGCAGCCGTTCCACGGACGATCCTTCGCCCCCAAGCTGCGTGGGGAGCCTCAGCCCCCATTGCACGAGTACGTGATCTCAGCCTCGTTCCTCCGGCTTGTGGATGGGAGCATCCCCGCCGAATGGGTGACGCCGGCCGTGTACACGGAGAAATGGGCCTACGTCCCGGTCGGGGCGGACGGCGAACGCGAGCTATACGACCTCCAGGCCGACCCGTACGCTGAGGCGAACGTCATCTCCGAACACCCGGACGTCGCCGACGACCTGCACGGCAAGTTGCTCGCTTGGCTGCGGGAGGTCGAGGCCCCTGAGGAGGCCATCGCCGTTTTCCAGCCTTAGCGGCCTCCCCAGGGTAGGCGAGGGCATTGCCCTCGCCTACCCCTTTCCAAAAGGTGGCGGCACGGCATGCCGTGTCCGCTACCGCGAGCGTATATCCAAAGGGCACAAAGGGTTCTCCGTCCTGGGCAGCCATGTCCGCCACAGGACGCGAAAAGGACGCCCGACCGGGCGTCCTTTTTCTTTCGAGAGGGAAAGCAAGGGCAAACGGCGTTCGCCCTATCCCTGTTATCGTGGAGGCAGCCCCGGCGTCGGCGTGGGCGGCACTTTGTCGGGCGACCAGTAGCGTTCGATGTTCAGAGCGGCCTTCTGCTCGTCGAGCAATTTCCGATATGCCTCTGACTTCCTCCGCTCCAGCTCGAATGGGTCGACCGGGCGCGCCGGGTCCTTCTCCATTACCTGGATGATGTGGTAGCCGAAGGGGGTCTTCACGGGATCGCTGATCTGGCCAGGCTCCAGGGAGAAGGCCGCCTCCTCGAACTCGGGCACCATGCGGCCCCGCCCGAACCAGCCCAGATCGCCACCGGAGGCTTTGCTGCCCGGATCATCGGAGTACTCCTCCGCCAGCTTGGCGAAATCCTCTCCGGCGCGCAGGCGCTCGACCAGCTCCTGGGCCAGCGCCAGTGCCTCCTCTTCCGTGCGCGGCGCCAGTGTCGGCGTGGGCGTTGGGGTGGGCTCGGTCGGCGTCGGAGTGGGCGTTGGCGCCTCCGCCCCTTCCGGTAGCGGTGTTGGAGTGTACGTCGGCGTCGGCGTGGGAGCGGGCGTGCGAATGGCGATCAGGATATGCCGCGCTCGCACCTGCTCCTCGGTCGTGGGCACGTCTTTCCCGACCAGCTCCCGGAGCTTCTCCTCCAGCAGGCGCGCCTCGATCACCCGGCGGTATTCATCCAGGGACATATCGGCGATCTGCGCCAGGGTGGTCTCCATCTCCTGCAGGCCGGCCTGATACTCCGCGTCCGTCAGGATATGAACGGTCGGTGTGGGCGTCGGGGAGGGGGTCGGCGTGGGCTCGCCGCCCTCGCCCTGCTCGGGGTTGGGCGTCGGCGTGGGCGTCGGGGTCCAGGACTCGGCGGTCGCCGTCGCCTCGATCGCCGCCTGTGCGGTGGCCGTGGCCTCCGGCTCCGTGACCGCGCCGCGCCCGCGCGCCACCTGGGAACGCAGCTCCGCCTCTATCTCCTCCGGCGAGACGGTGATGCCGCGCTCGGCGGCGATCTTCCGGATGACCTCTTCGTCGATCATCTGGTCCAGGATCTGCTGACTGAGCGTCTCCTGGTTGGCCAGGAGCCCCTGGATCTGATTGATCTGGCTGGCGAAGATGGAGGGCTGGTCCCCGGAGGAGAACTGGGCATCCAACATCCGATACTGCTCGAGTTGCTTCTCCAGGTTATAGCGTTGCAACCGTACCCGGTGTTGGAAGTCCCGGGTTCGAATGGTGGTGCCGTCCACCCGTGCGATAGGCGAGTTCGGTTTGCGAACGAACTCGTCCACCAACCCCGCGATGATCACCAGCAGCACCAGTGCGATTACCGCCCCGGTGAAGATCATCACGCGTCGCGATTGCTCTCGATGCCGGCGACCGATCGCGACCTGTTTACGGGTTGGTTCCGTGGATTGCTTTCTGCGCTTTTTCGCCATGCCGCTCGCGACCCTCCCTGTATTCGGCCTCCCAAAAAGCCGGAATGACTTTTCCTGCAACGATAAAAGGCATAGGATGAGCCCATCCTATGCCTTTCCATCGCGATCCTACGAGCCCCGCGCCATTGCCAACGAATCCAACGTCCGACTCAACCTTGCCGTTTCGCCACCGTGCGGATATGTTCCCATGTGAAAGGCAACAGGGCCAGGAAGCGAGCTCGCTTGATCGCCACCGCCAGAGCTCGCTGATGCTTGGAGCACAGCCCGGTCTTCCGGCGCGGCCAGATCTGACCACGCTCACTGAGATAACGGCTCAGGACCTCGGGCCGCTTATAGTCGATATAGGAGACGTGCTCCGCGCAGAAGGCGCACACTCGCCTTCGACGTCCATAGCGCCTTCGCGGGCGCGCCGTACGCATGCCAGAGCCCGACCTGGATGGGGCGGACCTCTGCGGCCGGGGCGTTGTCGTCTGTGCCCGGGCCGGTTGTGTTCCCTCTTGACGCTCTTCGCGTCCCTCAACGTCAGCCAACGTTATCCTCCCTCACGAATCCACGATCTTCTCGCGTCTCTGTCGATCAGGTACCTGCTTCCGGGGTGCCTGCATCGTCCCCAAGATCCGCATCCGGTGCCCGGCTGTCCAACATGATCATCTCGTTGGCGACCAGTTCGGTCCGGTAGTGCTTCTGTCCCTGCTCGTCATCCCAGCAGCGCGTCTGGAGATGCCCCTCTACATACACTCGGGAGCCCTTGCGCAGGTATTGATTGCAGATCTCGGCCAGATTTCCCCAGGCTACTACGTTGAACCACTCCGTAGCGTCTCGCCGTTCGCCATCGGCAGTGACCCAGCTCCGGCTGGTCGCCACGCTGAACGAGGTAACCGGCTTCCCGCTGGGCGTGTATCGCATCTCCGGATCCCGCCCCAGGTTGCCTATGATGATGACCTTGTTCAGTCCTCGTGCCATATTCACCACTCCGTTCTCTCTATAGCCGCCGATAGGCGACCCACGCGTGCCTCCGGCCCTCAAGCCCCTGGGCGAACGATGAGGTGGCGCATGACATCTTCGCTGAGCCGCAGATTGCGCTCCAACTCGGCTACCGCCTCGGGAGCCATCCGCAGCCGCTGGACAACGTAATAGCCCTCCAATTGCTTCTGGATGGGGTAAGCCAGGCGCCTACGTCCCCAGGGCTCGGTCTCGATCACCTCGCCCCCGCTGGAGACGATCCAATTGGTCACCTGCTCAATCGCAGAGGCCACGCCCTCCTCATCCAGGCGTGGGTGGAGGATGAAAACCATCTCATAGTCTCTCACGCTCGCCAACTAGCCTCCTTTCCTCGGGTTAGCCCCCGGTCAAGCACGTCCGAGCGGACATGCGGCCAGGAGCAGAAAGAACGAGGGCACACGGGGCCGATTCCTCCCCATCCCTCGTCGCGAGCGAGAGGAATATAGCACAAAGTCCCCAGACGAGCAAATCCCCGCCTTCATGGTAGTGTATCCAGTGATGCCAGGCCGAGGGGCGGTTGTCGCTCCGGCGATCGCTGTGTTATACTTGTCCCAGGTGAGGGCCTCATCGCCCTCAGGAGGGTATGCCATCCGCAAGAGCGTACAATGGGCTGCGAGAGAGATCACGCGATGAGGGATGGATTGCGATGTTGTACATGCTCGGTGCCCCAAGGAGGAGGAAAGCGATGAAGCCGATCTCGGTCATGTGGTCGGAGGGAGTGACGGAGGAGGAAGCAGCTCAGGCCGTGTTCACCCTGCACCAGATCGTCAATTCGCTCTTCCGGGTCGGCAAGCGAAAGCGCATCTCTCCCCTGATGCCCACGATCAGGCCGTTTGGGACCTGGGTGATCCCCGCCGTCCCTCGCGGCGCAGCTTACTGGGGCACGCAGTGGTACGTGGACCGCTCGCTGGACCCCGAGTTGAAGCGGGTGCGTGGCCCCGACTTCCTGCGCCTGGTGGAGCTGGAACCCTGGCAGATCCAGGACCCTCATTTCGATCTGGCGATCCTGGATTTGGAGCTCATCGCCGACCCCGATGACGCCCCGGAGATGTCATCTCTGGGGCTGACCCTGCCCGGCACGGCCACCGTGATCTCCGTGGCGCCGCTGCGGGAGATCGCCGATCCGGAGCAGCGGTTGATGGCGTTGCGACGCCTGGTGGCCCACCATCTCGGGCATCTGGCTCGGGTGCCGCGCCCGGGCCGCACGGAGAACGTGGATCTCACAGGCCCCGAGCCCCATTGCACCGCGGTATGCGCCATGCGTCACGCCAACGACGTATTCGAGCTGTTGCACTACGCACAGGAGGAGAAGAGGGCTGGCGTGACGTATTGCCCGGCCTGCGAGCACGATCTGCGCGTGCAACTGGCCAGCGCTCAATTCAGCCTGAACTGAACGAGCCGTCGCATCGACGGCGGATTCCGCATCGAATACAAAAGCCCGGCGCAGAGAGATGCCGGGCTTTTTGTTTCCCTCGGCTGGTTGATCAGGGCGCTTCCGTTCGATCTGACTCCAGGAGGCGCTGGAGCTGCCGCCCATCGGATGGCTGTTTCCGCTCCACCAGACGCTCCAGGGGGACCTCCAGCCGCACCAGCGTGCCGGTGTCGTGTGAGGGGCGTGGCGAGGAGATCACCAGACGGGCTCCCAGGACCTCCGCCCCCTCCCGCATGCTCAGCAGCCCCAGGCTGCCCCGCTCCTCGTAGTTCTTCTCCACAGACCGCACGTCGAAGCCGATTCCGTCGTCCTCCACCTCTACGATCAGGCGTTGCGCCTCCTCGTCCAGCGCCACGCGCAGCCAGCAGCGGCTGGCCTGGGCGTGTTTCCGCACGTTGTTCACCGCCTCCTGGATGACGGCAAATACGGCCTCCGCCGCCCGGGGGACCAGATGCGGCAGGGATTCCGGGAGATCCAGGGACAGCTCAAATCGGATCGTGTCCTGCAGCTGGTTTGCATAGAAGCGCAATGCGGCCAACAGCCCGCGCGTCTGCAAGATGACCGGACGCAGCTCGAACAGCTTCTGGCGCAGCTCCCGGTTGGCCGAGCGGGCCAGATTGAAGAGGTACTCCAGCTCCTCCTCCAGGCGCTCCGGGTCGGTCTTCGCCAGGCGTCGCGCCGTGTCCAGGCTCATGATCATGGCCCCCAGGGTGGCGGTGGGACCGTCATGCAGATCCTGCGCCAGGGCGTGCCGCTCCTGCTCCTGCACGCGCAGGATGCGCTCCTGCTCGCGTCGCAGGTCCTCGTACAGCCGGGCGTTCTCGATGGCGATGGCCGCCTGTGCCCCCAATGTGCTCAGCCACTCCAGGTCCTGCTGGTTGAACCCCTCGGGTTGCCGTTTGTTCAGCACCTCCAACACGCCGATGATCCGCCCCTTCACCTGGAGGGGAACGCACAGGACGGACCGGGTGTTGTAGCCCGTCATGGCATCGACCAGGGAGTTAAAGCGTTGGTCGGAGGCCGTGTCGTTGCAGATGACGGACGTGCCGTGGGTGGCGACCCATCCGGCGATCCCCTGGGTGATCGGGATGCGCTGTTGGCGGAGCACTCCCCCGGCCGACCCGGTTGGAATCTCGAAGACCAGCTCCTGGGTTTGCTCATCCACCAGCATGAGCGTCGAAGCGTCCGCTTCCAGCACGGAGGCGGCCAGCTCGGTCGTCTCATGCAGGACCTGCGAGAGATCCAGCGTGGAGGTCAGCTTCTGGCCGATGTCGTAGAAGAGGGTGAGGTGCGTCAATCGCTGTTGGATCTCATGGAATCGGCTGCTCAGTGAGGCGATCTGGGCGATCGCCTCCACCAGGGCCGTGCCGAAGCGGATCGTCTCCTCTGAGGGGATGGGCTCGCGCAGCACGAAGGCGAGGCCGCCGATGAGCGTGCTGTCGTTCCACAAGGGGATCGTCTGCAAGCTGTGCCCCTGCACCGAGGAGTCCATCGCGGGCAACGTGGGCGGGGTGGACAGCGATGAGGTGGCCGGTGGCACCCAGGTCTGGGACCGCAGGATCTCCTGCTCCCAGGCCTCGATCAGGGGGCGGATCTCATCCGGGATCTCCCCGCATTCACAGCGGAATTGGGCCGGGGTGCCGTAGAGGAGGAACGCGCCGATCGCGCCGTACACCTCGCATAGCCAGGGCAGGGCCTCCTCCCAAAGCCGCTGATGGCCCTCAAACTGCCCGATGCGAGTCAGCCGGGCGAGGAAGGCGCCATGAGAACGAGCCTCCTCTGAGGTGGGGGAATCTGAGCAAGGAGTACTAGACATGGGTTTCGTCCTTCCTCGCCGGGCAAGCTGGGTACAATCGCCTACAGCCTATTATACTCATCCTCCCAGGATGTCAACCATGCCACCGGCCGGGTCGTGTATCCAATGTAGAGAGAATCTCGCGGGACAGTCCACGACGTCGACTGCGAGCTCCGGGGAGGGGCGCGGAGGGCCCTCCGTTGCCCTCTGCACCAGCCAGTCCCGGCCTCGGCGGAGGTTCAGGCCGGGGCCGGAGGACGGGGGCGGCCTGTCTGCGGGTAGAGGCGGTTCATGAATCGCCTCTACCCCGGGCCTCCCCAGGAAACGAGCGGTGATGACCTTTTCCCACCGGCACGCTTACATGCGGTGTGATCGCCTGCCCCGCCTCGGCCTGATTCGGGTGGATAGGCCGGGAGCGGGATCACTGGACTCGCGGGAATACCAGGATCCGGTGATTGTCGGCGTCGGCCACGTAGACATTGCCCGCCGCATCCACCGCGATGCCATTGGGCAGGGCGAAGGATTGCGCGTCAGATCCGTATTGGCCGAACGTCGCCCGGAAGTTGCCCTCCGTGTCGAACACCAACACCCGGTAGCCCTCGGGGTCCGTGGCGTATACCAGGCCGGCGGACGAATCCACGGCGAGATAGGGCTTGTTGACGATCGACTCGCTCTCCCATCCGTGGATCGGCCACTCCTTTAGGAAGGTGAACGTGGCGTCGAACTTTTGGATGCGGCGATTCCACGTATCCGCTACGTAGAAGTTATCCTGGGCATCCACCGCCAGCCCCACCGGCTCGTCGAAGTATCCCTCGATCACACCGCCGCCGCCGTACTGGGCCAGGAAATTCCCCTGCGGGTCGAACTTCTGCACCCGCTTGTTGCCCGTGTCGGTCACATACACATCCCCATTGGAGTCGATGGCGATGGCGCGCGGCCCCCACATCGCCACCGGCTGGCCAAGCTGTCCGTCCGTGCTGGCGAAGAAGCCCCACTTGGTCAGGAACTTCCCCTCCAGGGTGAACTTCTGGATGCGGTGGTTCCAGGTGTCGGCCACGTAGACGTTGCCATCCCGGTCCACCGCCACGCCCCATGGCTCCTGGAATTGCCCATCGCCCAGCTGGAGCGGCCCGTCGCCGTCCGGGTCCACACAGCCCGGCTGTCCCTCCTCATATAGACGGCACTCCGATCCCCATCCGGTCAGGTAATTTCCCTGGGGATCGAACACCTGGATGCGATGGTTCCCGCTGTCGGCCACCACGATGCGGCCGTCCGGCGCGATGGCGACCCCGCGCGGCGTCTTGAATTGCCCCGCCGCGTTGCCGGGCACCCCCGTGGAACCGATCTGCCGGATGGCGGCCACCTCCCGGAACCCCTTCTCGTAGGGGTCGATCACGGCGGCGGTCTCCACCGGGCCGGCGCCGAAATTCCAGATCTGGGAGGCGATGTCGCGCCGCACGTAGAGGTAGAAATAGTGGACATAAGGCCACGCGTTGAGCGGCGTATCCCACTTCCGATACAGCACGATGTCCTTCAGCTTTTGTCGGCGCTCCGGATCCCGCAGCGCCCCCAGGATCCGTTCCCCGGTCAGCCCTTTATAGTCCTCACGAGGCCACCACACCAGGCGATACTTGTAACGCAGGTACTTTCGCCCCAGGAACGGCTTCGCCTTGTCCTCGTTCTTGCTTCCCACGATCACCACGGGCGCGTCCAGCGCGTCCCGGGTCGGGTTGGCCCCGTAGAAGCGCTTGTTGGGGTACTCTCGCAGGTACCACTCCAGCGGCCAGGTGGAATCATCGTCATAGGCCACGACGATCTGCTTGTCTCCTACCGTCCGTCGGGAGATCATCTCGATCTCGTTCATCACGAACTTGACGTCCGGCGTGCCGTGCGCGTAGACCAGCATCTCGTTGACCAGATCGTAGTTGATGTAGTTGAGCATCCAGGTCACCCGCACGGTCCACAATGTCATCCCGATGAGGAGCACGCCGCCCGCCACCAGCAGGCTCTGTCGACCTCCCAGGCGCTCTACGTAGCCCCACGCCAGATACACCACGATCACCGCGATCACCAGCGCGGCGATCCCTTGCGTGGTCGCGCTCAGCCCCTCGATCGTCTTGTCCTCGAAGGCCTGTCCGGTCATCACCCGGCGCAGGAAGTCGCTCAGGGGGCCCAGCGCAAAGATCAGCACGGGCAGGGCGATGGCCAGGCCGATCCCACCGCGCGAGCGCAGGGCCGGCCAGTCCGCCCTCTTCCACAGCCAGCCCACGAACCAGCCCCCCAGCAACGCCATGGGGAAGGCGAAGTGCACCGCCAGCCAGGGCATCTTCTCGCCCGCCCAGGTGTACGCGGCCCAGGTCAGGACCACCCACCAGATCAGGTAGGGGATCAACGGCACCGACCGTTGGGGCTCATCGGCGGGCTTCTCCCGTCGGCGACGAGCCTCACTGACGGGGCGGCTCTCCTGGTCCGGGCCCGCGCGGCGCCCTCGCCGCACCAGGAAGGCGATCGTCCCGCCTATGCTGAGCAGCAACGGCAGGAACTCGTAGAGAGGGACGATGAGGAAGTAATAGTACCAGGGCTGGCCTCCCCGTTGTACCTCCTGCTGGGCCAGCCAGTACCCCAGGCTCCCGATGATCCCCGTGGCGAACCCCTTGCCGTTGGTGAAGAACGTGGTGAACAACAGCACGAAGATGGCGTAGAACAGGGCGGCTCCTGCCAGCCAGCGTTGGCGTGACCATCCCCATCCGATGGCGACGCTGACCAGAAACATCACCAGCAGGACGCTGCCCGAGCGCGCGATGCCGGTGGAGGAGTAGTCGGTCGGGTTCCACCCCAGTAGCTTGATCAGGAAGGGGCTGAAGAGGGGCAGGGAGAGCGTGACGACCCATACCAGGACGTCCATTTCCGGATAGGCGCGTGCTCGCTTCCCCAGCCCGACGAGCAGGACGTAGATCGCCCCGACGAGCAGCACGACGCCGACGGCGAAGGCGCCGATGAGCGGCGAGATCTGGCCGGGCTCCGCCTTGATCGCCCCGTACAGCCCGCCGACGGTCCCGCCACCGCCGCCCGCGAACAGCAGCACGAAGAGGCTTCGGTAGCCCGGACGCGCCCACTCCTCCCGCAGGAAGTGCCATAGCAGGGATACCACCAGGAAGCCGGCCAGGATGATCACGTAGATGAAGGCCACCTCCTTGATGGCGTAGGTGAAGGAGAGGGCCGCCGCGGTGAGATAGAGCCAGCGCGTCTGCCGGCTCTGCAAATAGCGGAAGACGGCGATGAGTAACACCATCTCCCACAGGGCGATCAGGATGTCGTGGCGGATGTAGCGGGAGTAGTACAGCAGCGCGGGGGAGATGGTCATCATGACCGCAGCCGCCAGCGCTCCGATGCGCCCCAGCCAGGGCCGCAGATACCAGACCAGCGCCACCAGCAGGGTCCCCGCCAGCGCCGTGGACATGCGCGCTGTGGCATCGTTCACGCCAAACAGGAAGTAGAACAGGGCGTTGATGTGGAACAGGAACGGGCCGTGCATCATCGGGTTGTGTTCGTAGCCCCGTCCGTCGTACAAATGCCATGAGTACAGCGCGTGCAGGCTCTCATCGTGGCTCATGGATCGCCAGCCCAGCCCGTAGAAGCGGGCTACCAGGGCCACCACGATCAGGACGACATAAGCCGCCTTCTCCCAGTTCCACTGGAGCAACATCAGCAGCGGGATATCCCATGTTTGGCGTGTCTCTGCCGCGTTCTTCTGCATGTCCATCCTCTGTCAAAAGGCAACGAGTGAATGAGTCAATGAGTCGGCGGGTGACCTTGCACGCTACGCACCACGCACTACGCACCACGCATTACGTACCTCACTCTCCGGGCTGTTCCTCTCGTTCCACCCACAGAATGGCGCGCTGTTGCCCTGCCGGCACCGTGCTCTGGCGCAGCAACAGCCAGCGTACCAGGTCACGCTTTTGTAACTCCATTGGCTCCCATCGCTCGGTCACGACGAATCCCCGGCCGTTGTATTTCTCGCCGGGGGCCAGCTCTTCCATGAGTGGCGTGATCACCACCGGCGCCGCCTCGCCGCGCAGTGGCGCGCCGACGATCTGAACGTCCTTCATCTCGCGCAGGTACCAGCGCAGCACCGGGGCCTGCGGCGTGTCCATGATCTCGATCGGCAGCAGGTGCGCGTCGCCCACCCTGTGCTCGGATAGGCGCTCCAGGTCGGAGCGCACCATCCGCACCTCCACGGAGGTCATCTCGAAGCGCACCGCCGGGCGGCGATTGAGGTCCACGCCGTGCGCGTTGATCCACCCCGCGCTCAGCATCCATAGGATCCCCACGCCCGACAGGAACAGGATCGTCACCTGGGCGGCGGCCCGCCAGTCGGCCCAGAACCCAAAGAAGATCACCAGGGCGACCATCAGTCCCAGCGGCGCCAGCATCGAGGCGGCGTATTCCCCCGTGCCCCACAGGCTGTACCCGGAAACCCATACGTATACGGTCACCGATAGGGCAGCCAGTGCGACGATGATCAGGGTGGCCTCCCATCGGATGTCGCCCAGGTCCACCTGGCGCAGGAAGGCGATCGCCCCCAGGGCTGCCAGCAGTGCCAGCGGCGGGATCGCCATGACCAGATCCTCCGGCTGGCGGCCCGGCGTCAGCGTCGGCCAGAGCACGGCCAATCCCGCCCACAGGGCCAGCGTCTTCGTCAGCCCGTCGCCCCGGCGCACCCCGGACGCGGCCCCATAGAGCCCGAACGCCACCAGCAACGGCTCGTCCAGGGCGAGGCGCAGCAGGGGCCAGTAGATCGGGTAGCCGGCCTCCGGGCGAGCCCAGCGGGCCGCCCACGTGCCCAACACGCCCGCGGCCGCGCCCACGCCGTCCCAGTGGCGCAGCCAGGATGTGGCCCCCAACAGGAACACCAGGCCGCCCAGGAGCAACGCACGCCGGGCGTGTCCCTCCGCCCACCCGGCGCTCCAGACGGCGGTGACGTCGGCTCGCCCCCATAGGACGGCGGCGAGCGCCCAGGCCAGCAGGGCGGTGTAGATGCCCGGCCCGCTGATCAGCCCGAAAGCCAGGGCGACCGTTCCCCAGGGCAGCCAGCGGGCATCCTCTCGTGCGGCCAGCGCCGCCGCAAAGGCGCCCAGCGCCGCCGCAGCCGCCATCACATCGCCGGAGCTGTAGCGGGCGAAATACGTCAGCGTCGGGGAGAGGGCCAGGAATCCGGCCGCCAGCAGCGCGGCCTCTCGCCCGATCCGCCGCCGCAGCGCGTACGGGATCAGGCAGATGAGAAGCCCGGCCAGCATGGGCCAGAGGCGAGCCAGGGCATCGCCGGACTGGGCGAAGAAGAACGTGGCCTCCTGGAGCGTGAATAGCAGCGGGCTCAATCCCCACAGCGTCACGGGCTTGCCCTGGGCGGCCTCCCAGGCTGTCAGCGCCTGGCGTACCTCGCCCGGTCCCAACGGGTACAGGCCCAGCTGAAACGCCCGCCACACGCCGGCGAACAGTACGATCCCGCCGTAGGCCGCACGCTCCAACGTGAGCCATTGGGGGAAGCTCACCTGCTTCGTCATGGGCTGCTCAGCCGCCGTCATCGCGTCGCCTCCACCTGCCCCGGCCGCCGATAGATGCGCACCGAGCCCTCCTCGTAGACCTTCCATAATGTCTGCTCGAACCGGCTGATGGACGCCGGTGTGAGATGGAATTTCTCTCGCTCCAGGTTGCCCACATACAGGTAGTCCACGTCCCAGGAGCGCATCAAATCGACCAGCTCCCGCCCCCTGGCCGAGCGGTAGATGCGCTCAATAGCCTCGGGTCGCCCGGCCGTCACCTCGCCGAAGCGCTCGCCGCGCCACTGCAGCTCGTGGCCATCCCAGCCCAACAGGGTGGGCAGCCCCGTCGCCATGGAGATGCGGTTGTATGGGCTGTACGAGCCGCCCGGCGCCTCCAGCACCACGGGGGCGCCCTCCACGTGGGCTTGTAGCCAGTCGATGGCCGCCGCATCATCCGGCTGGAAGCGTCTCAGAAACGCGATGCCGTCCAACGTCGCCTCGCCTTGGAAGCCGTTAGCCTTACTGTATCCGGCGGCCGCTGTATACACCAGCCCCGCGGCCACCAGCAGCGAGACGAGGGCGATGGATGATAGGCGGAGGACGAATGCGGCGGTCCGTTTTCCGTCGCTCGTCGTTCGTCCTTCGCCGCTTCCGTGTCGAGCGAGGCGCACGACGCCATAAGCTGACGCCAGCGCCATCAGCACCCAGGCCTGGTAGTAGAACTTGAACACGGTGTTCATGCGCACGCCGAAGGTGTCCTTCAGGTATACCCACTCGACCGCAAAGGTCAGCAGGAAGGCCGTGCCGACCATGACCAGCACGTATCCGCTGATGGGGTCTTCGGCCTCCAGCTGGGGCCTCTCCACGCGCGCCCACAGCAACCCCAGCACCCACGCCAGCCCGATCGCCAACAGCAGTGTGGTGCCCGGCGTGCGCAGTCGCACCCCGGCGATCTCCAGCAGCAGTTGTCCCGTCCCCAGGCCGCCTACCTGCTCCTGCACCTCCGGCTGGCTGAGCACCCCCTGTAGGAACAAGCGCCCGCCGGGGGTCATTTGCAGCACCAGCGCGGCCAGGGCGGCCACCACGATGGGCGCTCCCAGCGTCACCGGCAGCCATCCCAGGGCCCGGCGGATCACCTCACGCCAGCCCACCGTCGCGGTGAGCACGGCCAGCAGGCAGGCCAGCGCCCACAGGAAGGTGCCGAACATCAGCCCGAACTGGTGCAGCCGGGTCGGGAAGATCAGGTTGGGCAGGATGCCCCCCGCCTGGGACGAGAACCCGATGTAGAAGGGCAGGTAGAGCAGGACCCCCAACACGCCCAGGACGATGCCCATACGAAGGACATCGACGATGACGGAGGACGATAAACGCTGGGCGGAGGGCGAAAGCCCCTCGCCCGTCGCCTTCTGTCTTTCCTCCGCCGTCCTGCGTCCATAATCGATCGTTCGCCTCAGGCCGAACGCCATCGTGACCAGGAACAGGTAGATGGGGAAATCCCATGTGTTGAGGAATCCCAACGCGCCCAGCGCCAGCGCGTAGAGTAGAACGCCGGCCCATCTCATCGGTATTGCGTATTGCGTGTTGCGTGTTACGTAATACGCAATACGTGTCGTGTATCGCGTGTTGCGTGATGTATGTTGTCTGCTGTGTAGAAGCAGGTTCAGCCCCAGCCCGATGACCAGCAGCACGAAGGGTAACGCCAGAACATGGGGGTGCATGTCCCCCAGCAGGAAGCTGAAGAAGGGAAACTCGTCGATGGGCTGCACGCCGATGCTGCGCCCCAACAGGTCCCGGTCCTGGATGACCCGTGAGGCCCGCCACCACCACCAGGTGTCTGTGGGCAGCCAGCGGCCGGTGGTCGGGGCGGTGTCCAGGTTCTTCACATCCAGCCAACGATACAGCGCCGGGGATCCGATGCCGCGCGTGTGCAGTACCTCGAACAGGCCCTCCAGGTTGCCCAGCAGGGCGACGAACAGCGAGCCCAACAGGGCGGGCGCCAGCCTGCGCTCGGCGGCCCGCCGCCCCGCGTAGAGCAGGCTGTAGGTCACGCTGAAGGCGCCCAAAACTGTAAGCGCGAACCAGGTCGCCAGCCCCAGGTTGAACCCCACCGCTGAGGGCACGCCGGACAGCCGGACGAGCACGGCCAGCATCACATAGCCGAAGTAATAGTAGCTGATCGCATAGCCCGACAGCCAGGGGTCTAGCGGCGGAAAGCGATCACTGCGCAGGATGCCGTTGAGGAAGGTGAACTCCATGGGCTTCTCGGTGCCGGCGATGGCCGGATCGTAGGCCCGGAAGATGGCCCAGGCGACAAAGGCGAACAGGAATAGCCCCTCGCTGAACGCGATCATCCGGCCGTGCCCGCGAACCCATGTCCGGAACGTCTCCCAATTCTGTCCCTCCCGGCTCAACGCCCACCGTGACAGCGCGGCCACGATCAGCAGGCTGGCCAGCACGCCGCCCAGATCGTTGCCCATGAAGCCGAGGCTGGACGTCATCCACAGCGTGTAGCAGACCAGCAACAGGCCGAACGCCTTGCTGAGCCCATAGCCGCGATCGGCCAGGTTGCCACACAGCCGCCAACACAGCGGCCAGGCCACCAGCCCGATGATCTCGATTGCGACGTACCAGCGCAGCAAATCGATCATGGTCGCTCTTTGCGCCTTTACGGATCAATCTTTACGTATTGCGTGTTGCGTATTGCGTATTGCGTGTTGCGTGTTGCGCGTTGCGTGTTGCGTAAGACGTAAATGTCTCTCGCCTACTCCCGCCATCGCACCTTGTACAGGGTGACCTGGGGGTTCTGGTAGACGATCTTTAGCCGGCCGTCGGCCACCATCTGGTCGAACTTGGCCAGGCTCTCCGGGGAGAAGAGGGTGCGCTCCAGCTTGCCGATGTAAAGGTAGGTGATGCGGAGCTGGTCCATCAGCGCCTGTGCCCGGGCGGGATCCGTCGTCTGGAACAGCTCCTTCCCATCGTTCTCTCGCCGCCCGACCTGGTCGCCATACCGTTGCTCACCCTGATGCTGCCCCAACAGCGTGGGGAACCCTGTCATGGAGGAGACGCGCAGCCCGCCGGCCCGGTAGTAGTCGTATCCTACGTTCTGCCCGTTGACGAGGTACCAGCCGGCTGGGGCCTCGGCGACCACCGGGGTTCCCCGGATATGGTCCAACATCCACCGGATGGCCTCGTAATCGTAACGTAGCTCGATGGGGTTGTTCCCGTTTGGCCAGGTGTAGACGCCCACCGTCATGTACGCCATGCCGTCCAGTGTGTTGCGCGGCGGCCGCGGCCCCGGGAAGCGATCGTTCACCCGGGCGGGGGTCCCGAGCACGGGGAAGACCAGGCTGGAGGCCAACAGCACGACGAACGCTCCCTCCCAGGCGACCCGCCATGGACGCGGCCATCGGGTCGTCACTCGCGGCCACAACCGGGCCAGCGCGGCCGCGCCACCTGTCCCCAGCAGTACCCAGCCCTGGATGTAGAACTTGAACAGCGTGTTCATGCGGTAGAAGTCGCCCACGGTATCGCTGCCCGGCGGGCACCCGCACAGGAAATCCCTGAGGAAGAAGACCTCCACACCGGCCAGCACCAGGATGCCGGTGAAGATCAGCGCGCCGGTGAACAGATCCTCCGGCGAGCTCGTGTTGCGGATCAACAGAAAGGCGGCCGCCAGCAGGGGCAGCCACAGGAAGGCCACCACCCGATATCCCAGGATCAGCGCCACCACGCCGATCACCAGGCTCAGGATCACGGCCCAGCGCGCCAGCACATATCCCACCGTAGGTGCCCGCACCAGGGAGCGATGGAGCTCCACCAGCCGGGCGGGCCGATCCCAGTGGGCGAGGGTCAGATGCACCCAACGCACGAAGCCCAGCGGGCGGCCATCCGCTCCTCGCCAGCGCGACGGCCGCTGGCGTGCCTCGCTGAAGACGAACACGATGGCCAGGAAGATCAGGAACCCCCAGATCATCAGCCACTGGGTCACCTGCGTCTTGGGGTGGCGCACGATCCCCACGCCGCTGGATCCCACGGCCGCGTAGTGCCAATAGAACGGCACGTACATCCCCAGGGCCAGGCCTATCAGCCCGATCACGTAGAGCAGCAGATGGCGGACGCGAATGCGCCCCCACACCAACGCCCCAGGAGGCCGCAGCCCATATCCCCGCCATTCCCGCAACAGGAAGGCCAGGACGCCGATGCCCAGATACGTGGGGAGGTCCCACGTGTTGATCACCCCCAACGCTCCCAGGGTCAGCGGCAGCGCCAGGAATGAGAGTGCCCCCTCCAGTCGGCCCTCGGACGTCCAGGAGCTGCCGTATCCGGCCACCATGTTGTAGGCCAGCCCCAGGAAGAGAATGGTAAAGGGGATGCCGATCATATGCGGGTGCAAGTCGGCGAACAGGAAGCTCCAGAATGGGAACTCGTTGATGGTGTAGGGGATCACCCGGCTCGGCCCCCAATAGTCGTAGGAGGGCAGGGGGACGCCCTGGAAGAGCACGGCGCGCAACCCCGCTATCGCCCGTACCAGCGTCTGCAGCCCGGGGATCCCGCTCTCGAACTCGCTGCCGCCGATCCTCGCCAGGCTGCGCAATACCTGTCCCATGCCGTCCAGGTTCCCGATGAGCGCCACGAAGATGCCGCCGAGCAGCCCCCAGCCCACGCCGACCGCCCAGAACCGGGCCCGGCCCTCTCTCCGCACGGGAACCAGGTTGTACACCAACCCGAACGCGCCGGAGACGGTGAGGGCGAACAGCGTGGGCACGGCCAGGTTGAATGCCACCGACGGGATGATGCCCGTGAGCTTGATGAGCAGCGCCACCAGGTACTGGCCGTAGTAGTAGTAATTCATGTACCCGCCGGCGAAGTACGGATCGTACGGCGGGAAGTACGGGCTCCGCAGGATGGCGTTGAGGAAGGCGAACTCCATGAACTTCTCGCCGCCGTTCCACGGCTGCCATAGGTCGGGGTTCAGCAAGCGGATGAATACGAAGAACAGGAAGGCCAGGCCGAAGACCGCCTCGTGCAGGAGGATCAACGGCCGCTGCGCTCGCCAGAAGCTCGCCATCTCGGCCCGGTGCCGACGCCACAGCAGGTAGGAGAGCGCCGCCAGCAAGGCCAGCGCCAGATAGATCGTGGGCAGCGCGTTGCGCATGATCCGCAGGCTGGCCAGCATCCATACGATCCAGCCGATCACCAGCCACCCCAGCCCTCGGGCAAAGGGATAGCCTCGATCGCGGAGATTGGCGAACACGGCGAAGGTCAGCGGCCACGCCAGCGCGCCGATGACGGCCAGCGCCAGCCACCACACGATCACCGCCAGCGCGGGCGATCGGCTGGCTAGGCGATTCCAGCGGAAGTCGTATACCACGGGCAGCTCATCCACGGGCCGATTAAGCAGCAGGCTCTTGCGCCGCCCACCGCCGCTGGCCACCTCCCGCTGTCGGTCCTGGCGAGAGCCGGTGTAGTACGGGATCGCCCCCTCCCACGAGCCGCCCAGCAGCGCATCCCACTCCTCGTCCGTCAGATCGCGCACCTTGCGGAAGATCATCGGCTTGGGATGATCGTACAGGGTGAAGCTCTCATCGGCGTCGTCATCGACGAAGACCAGCCCGTCCAGCCGGGGATAAGCGGTGAACTCGGCCGCCTTCTCGAAGCCCAGCTTCCCCTCGAACAGGAGCTGGTAGTAGCGGATGGTCATGGGATACCGCTGCGGCAACCGAGGCACGGCCCGGTAGATCCGATTCGAGGCGATGGAGATGAAGTCGGCCTGGCGCAGCATGGACTTCATCAGCTCGAACTTCTGTGGCGTGTCCTCCTCGAACGGTCCCCAGGCGATGTGGCGGAAGCCGTGAGCCGCCATATTCATGCCCGGCTCCGACAGCTGCAGCGGCAGGGGATCGTCCCAGTACTCCCACAGGATCACCGAGCCATCCGGGGCGTTCTCGTAGAACCATCGGGAGGCCTGGATCCAGGGGTGTGTGCTGCCGTATACGCCGTTGACGAAGGCCAGCGCCCAAATGGCCGTGCCGATGAGCACCAGGGCCATGAGGAGGGGAGCGGCGTAATACGCGATACGTAATACGTAATCACGTGGCGCGTGCTGCGTGTCGCGTGTTGCGTATTGCGTGAGGGCATCCTGCTGACCCTCTGGCTCGCCGATTCGCTGGTTCGCTGACTCGCTCTCTCGCTGACTCGCCGACTCGCTCTCTTGCTGACTCGCCGACTCGCTCTCTCGCTGATTCGCCAGCTCTCTCGCCCGCCTCCCCGCGTCCCACCACGTCCACAGCATGGCCGCGCCCATCAGCGCGAAGAGCGGCACCACCGGCAACATGTACCGCATGAACTTGACCATGAAGGCCCCGGTGATGCCGAAATAGGGGACCACCCAGGAGAGCAGGACCCACTCCTCGGGTCGGGCCCGGCCGCGCGCCGCTCGCACCAGGACCCAGCCAAACCCCAGGAACGCGATCACGCCCAGCGGCCATCCCATCCCCCAGCGCACCTGCTGCTCGATCTGATAGAGATAGGGCGTCGTGCCGCGATACTGGCGCGTGTACGGGAAGTCCGCCTTGCCGCGCACCATCGCCCCCTGCTCCTCGATCACCGAGATGCGGTAGGCCTTCCAGTCCAGCAGGGCGAAGGGGGACGTGACGGCGAAGGCCAGGATGGCGCAGAGGATCGCGATCAGCGCCAGCTTCACGCCGCGGGAGAGCTGCACCGCCATTTGGGGGCTGTTCACCCCATGTCGGCGGAGGGCGCGCCAGGCGGGGATCAGCGCGCCGATCCCCAGGGCGGCCAGGATGGGTAGGGCGCTGAACTTGGAGGAGACGGCGCATCCGGCCCCCACCCCGGCCAGCACCGCCGAGCGCACGTCGCCCTCCTGGGCCATGCGGATGGCGCCCAGGAGCGCTACCATGATGAAGAACGTGGCCACCGGATCGAAGGCGTAGAAGTGGGCCAGCTGGATTTGGATCACCGTCAGGGCGGAGAACGCCGCGGCCAGCAGCCCCACCCGCCGATCGTACACCCGTCGCCCGATCCAGTAGATCAGGAGCACCGTGCCGGTGTCGAACAGGGCGGATAGGTGGCGGCCGACCTGGGGGAAGCCGTCGTACGTGTTGGCCATGAACAGCCAGTGCACCAGGCCTTCGGGCGCGCCCAGCTTCTCCGCCAGCGGCGCCAGGTTATGGAGGGCCCAGGCGACGACGGTCAGGAGGTACAGCGGGAGATGCCCGTATGCGAAGTGGCGCATACGGTACTCGCCCGCCGCCTTGCTCTCGTTGTAGTTATACAGGGGATTCCAGGTGGTCGCGTGGGGATCGAAGGCGGTGGATAGATCGTCAGGCCAACGGATCTCCGTGGCCACGATGCTGATCCAGCGCTCGTCCGGATGCGCGTGGTGTCCTTCGTCCCAATTGACGTCGTACAGCCGCAGGGCCAGGGATAGGATGAGGATGCCGATGAGTAGGAGCGACTCGCCTCGGCGTTGCACCCCGACGAGCCACCTTTGGGCACGCGCCACCATGGCCTCCATGTGGTCTTAGTCCACCAGGGCGATTATAGCATCCGGCGCGAACCATGACAAGTAAAGTGGATAGCGGTAATCAGGGCCTCTCCTCGGCGATGGCCCCACGCGTGCGCGCGTCCCTTGGAGAGGTCTGGAAGAGCTGACCCCGGGCAGAGGTGATTCATGAATCGCCTCTGACGCTTTGAAAAAGCCCGGGTAGCGGCGATACGCGCTCAGGGAACACGCGGGTCGCGCTCGCAGGGGAAGCCCCGCTCTGTGCCGGCGGGGCATAGGGACAACCAGCGGCAGCATGGGAGCTGCTGCCGCTGATGGAGCTCCCACGCTCCATCAGCTTTGGGTGGGCATACCTCACTAGGTGTTGGCTACGGGCAGGCGCACGGTGAACACGGTGCCGTTCCCTTCCTCGCTCTCGACATCGATATGGCCGCCGTGGGCCTCCACCACCGAGCGCGCCAGCGACAGCCCCAGCCCCGCGCCGCGCGGCTGTCGCGGCCGCATCTCGTCCACCCGGTAGAAGCGATCGAAGATGTGCGGCAGGTGTTCGGCGGGGATTCCCGGTCCGGTGTCCGCCACCTGGATGGTCACGAAGGCGGGGCGTGAATCGCCCTCTTCCTGCCGATGGCCCGGCAGTACGTCGGCTCGCAGGGTGATCCGGCCGCCGGGCGGCGTGTACTTGATCGCGTTGTCCAGCAGATTGCGCACCGCCATGCTGATGGCGTCGACGTGGGCGGCGACAGGGGGGAGATGGGGGGGCACCTCCACTTGCAGGCGCAGCTCGGCCTCCTGGGCCAGTGGGCCGATCTCGTCGGCTAGCTCGTACAGGACCGGGGCCAGGTCCAGCGCCGTGCGCGGGAGCTCCTGGACCTCGTCCAGCCGGGAGAGCATCAACAGGTGCTCGACCACTCGCTGCAAATGCGCTACCTCCCCCTCCAATTGGCGCAGGTAGCGGCGGGCGAACTCCGGCCGCTCCTCAAGGTAGCGCTGGAGCATCTCGATCCGGAGGCGGATGCTGGTGAGGGGGGAGCGCAGCTCGTGGGCGGCGTTCGCCACGAACGCCTGCTGGCATACGAGCATCTCCCGCACCTGTTCCGCCATCCGGTTGAAGGCCCGCCCCAGTCGCTTCAGTTCGTCCGGGCCGGAAGGCTCCACCTGCTGCTCCAGGTCGCCGGAAGCCACGGCCTCCGTCACCACAGTTAACCTCCGGACCGGCTCCACGATCTGGCGGGCGAACCAGACGCTGGCCAGCACGACCACGGCCAGGACGACGCCGCCTGCCCCCAGCAGGCTGAGCCATGTGCGTCGCATCTCGGCGTACAGCGGCCCCATGGGCACGGACAGCTGCACGATGCCCTCGACCTCGTTCCGCTCCCGCATGATCGGGGCCGCCACGAATAGCCGCTCCTCGCCCGTCCACTCGTCCTGGCGGATGTCGTGTTGCTCCAACCCCTGGCGCGCGGCCGCGATCTCCGGGTGTTCACGCTCGAAGTGCATGGGGATCGCCTCGTCGGAGCTGAAGACCACCCGCAGGTCGGTATCGATCACGGTCACGCGGGCGGCCGCGCTCTGCGCGTACGAGTAGACGAGGACATCCAGCGGTCGCCCGTCCGGCCTCTCTCCCTCATACCACGCCTCGATGGGATCGTGAAGGGCGTTCGCGACGACCAGGGCCTGGAGCTCCAGCTCATGTTCGGCCTGCTCCACGATGGCCCCCTGGAGGCGGATGCCCGTCCAGACGAGCAGCCCCCCCAGGCCCAGGATCGTCAGGGCCAGATAGGTGAGCAGGAGGCGGCCTTGCAGACTACGCGGGACTATCCGACGGTACATGTGGGTCCACCAATCGATAACCGTAACCTCGCACGGTCTGAATATAACGCGGCGCCGAGGGGTCGTCTTCCAGCTTCTCCCTCAGCCAGCGGATATGCACATCCAAAGTTCGGGAATCCCCGATCCAGTCGGGCCCCCACACCCGATCCAACAGATCCTGACGGGAGACCGCCTGCCCCACGCGCTCCATCAGCGCGTGCAGCAGATCGAACTCCCGTTGGCGCAGCTCCACCAGATGACCGGCCCGCCACACCTGCCGCGCCATGCGATCCAGCACGATCTCTCCCACCACGATGCGATCGCCGGCTGCGGACTCCTGTCCCCGGTCCAGCTCCCGGCGACGCAGGGTGGCGCGCACCCGGGCCACCAGCTCCCGGAAGCTGAACGGCTTGACGATGTAGTCGTCCGCCCCCAGCTCCAGCCCCATCACCCGATCCATCTCCTGCCCGCGCGCCGTGAGCATGATGATAGGCACGGCCGACTCGTCGCGCAGGGTCCTGCAGATCGTGAACCCATTGATGTCGGGCAGCACCACGTCCAGGAGGATGATGTCCGGCTGCTCGGAGCGGGCGAGCGCGATGCCCTGCCGGCCGTTCGCGGCGTGGAGCACTCGAAACCCCTCCTCCCGCAGGCCGAAGACCAGGGGCTCGGCGATGTTCTCATCGTCCTCGATCAGCAGCACCGTTGCGATGACGTCGGTATCCCCCATCTCCTGACCGCTTACCTCCTCAAGGGGTCGCATCCAGGGCCGGCGAGGCTATCCCTGGCCGGGGTGGAGGTGCCCGGGGATGCGCCACCAGGAGTATACACAGAGCCGGCGGATGGCACAACGTGTCCCATCCGGCCCGGCTCCATCCCCCTCACACGATCACCTTCCGGCCAGCGCCACGCCGATGCCGTACACGTAGACCAGCTGCCCGCCGTAGTGTCCCGCCAGGATCAGCAGGATTGCGCCTACGGCTGCCCCCGCGAAGTACACGACCACGGCTGCCCTGGGCACGCGCTCCGCGCGGGAGATGATCGCCTCCAGGAGCCCTTCTCGCCCGCTTGCCTCGGGCGATGGCTCGCGGAGGAACTGCCACACCTGCCATACCCCGATCGCCAGCCGCATCGCCAGCAGGAGACCGAACACGACGACCACGGCCTCGGCCAGCGTGGCGTGGCGCTGGGCGATCGCCTGCGCCTCCGGGGATCGCAGGAGGAACGCCTGCATCCCCTCCAGGCTCTCCTCTCCTGTCTCCTCCGCCAGCAGAGCGGCCGCCACGCCTCCCGCCAGGGAGAGTAGCTCCGCCCATCGCAGCCGGCGAAGGGGCGGCCACAGCGCCGCCACGCCGAAGACGATCGACATGAGCAGCAGCACGATGGGGAAGTGCACGATCAGTGGATGAATGGGTGTATTCAACAACTCCGACATCGCAACATCACCTCACACGCCTGGGTCAACTCGATGGGAATACGCTATTTGCAAAGCTTCTGCACGCTGACATCATCGATGAAGAAGCTGGTCGGGTTCGTGTCGTCCGTCTGGGCCCGGAAGCTCAGCTGGAGCTTCTCGCCGGCGTAGCCGCTCACGGAGAAGGTGCTCTGCTGCCACTCGGTGCTGAGATCTCCGTCCGTCAGCACCTCCAGCGTGCGCAACGGGTTTCCCGCCGCGTCCCGGATCTGCACCTGCAGCGTATCGAACGGGTGGCTCGTCTCGAAGGTATCCACCCGCCACCAGTAGCTCACCCGGATGCCCGCTCCGTCGGAGGGCACGGTGAAGGCCTGCCAGAGGCTCTCCTGCACCCGGTTGTCCCCTCCCATCCACGCCTTCCAGTCGCCGCCATGGGCGGGCGGAACGGGCGTGTCGTCCAGGATATCGCTGAAGACATTGCTCTGCACCTGCCAGACGGCGCTCGGCGTCCCGGCCTCGAAGCCGCCGTCCCGGATGAGCTCCTCGGGTGTGCAGCGCTGCGAGGCGTTGGAGCCCGAGATGTACGGCAGGTAGAGGACCCCCGTCCCGGTCGACCCGGCCTGGGGGGCCTCCGCCAACCCGCTCGCTTGGCTCCATGTGGGCAACAGCGCCCCTATCCCCAGCCAGATCCCCAACAGCAAAACCGTCGCTTTTCTCATGGATCACCTCTCCAAAAGTCGTGGGCAGAAAGTGGCCGAAGGGCAGTCGCCCTGACCGCTCCTTCGGCCACGTTGCTCGGGTCGATACCCGCTTCCCCTAGCGCTTGACCTCGATCTTGTACGCCGTGACCGAGCCGTCGGCCTGCTGAGCGCCCTTCACCTCGACCAGGGAGCCCATGCGCACCTGACCGTGCTCCATCTCGATGCGGGTGCTGGCGGAGACACGCACGATCCGCCCGTTGACCACCCAGTCGCCGATCAGGCCGCTGGCCGGCAGGTCCTCGACCACGCCGTAGAACTTGACGAACCCCATGCTCCCGCCGCCGACATGGCCGGTGGACTTCACCTCGATCTTCACGGCGTTCATGGAGCCATCGCTCTGCAGCCGGCCCTCGACCTCGATGTAGGCGCCCACCTGCACCGAGCCCCGTCGGGCCTCGATCCGGGTGGTGTTGCTCACCCGAACCAGCCGTCCGCTGACGATCCAGTCGCCCGTCATCCCGCCCGCCGGGAGCTTTTCGATGGTGCCGTAGAACTTGGCCATCTCGCCGTGGCTTCCGCCGCCGAAGTCCTCCTTCACTTCGATCTTGGTCGCCTGGACGGAGCCGTCACTCTGCAGCCAGCCGTGTACCTCCACGTAGGCGCCCACCTGCACGGGGCCGTGCTCCTGCTCGATCCGGGTGAGATCGCTGACCTGGACGGCCCGATCCCCGACGATCCAGGTGCCCACCAGGCCGCCCTCCGGAAGCTGCCGGACCGTGCCATAGAACTTCACGGAGGCCTGCATCATGCCGCCCGGGGCCGCCTTGACCTCGATCTTGGTGGCGTCCACGGAGCCATCGCTCTGGGCCCATCCCTTGACCTCGACGTAGGCGCCGACAGCGACGATCCCGTCCTCCTGCTCGATCCGGGTGGCAGCGCTCACACGCACCGTGCGCCCGCCCACGGTCCAGTCACCGATCCACCCCGGCGTGTTCGGCAGGCTCTCGATGATGCCGTAGAACTTGGCGTAGCTGTGGCTTCTGCCACTGCCTCCCCCGGTGCTGATCTTCACCTCAACCTTGTAGGCATTGACAGAGCCGTCCGACTGCAGGCTTCCCTTCACCTCCACGTAGGCGCCCACCTGTACGACGCCGTGCTCCTGCTCGATCCGGGTGGCCGATGTCACATGCACGACGTATCCGCTCACCACCCACTCGCCGATGAGGCCATTGGCCGGCAGGCTCTCCACCGTGCCATAGAACTTCACCGTCTGATCGCCCGGGTGGTCGTTGCCTCCGGAACTCGACTTCGTCTCGATTTTCGTCGCGTTCACCGAGTTGTCCGACTGCAGCCAGCCCTCGACCTCCACCCGGGCGCCCACGGCCACGGGACCATCCTCCTGGTCGATTCGGGTCTCGGCGCCCACGTGCACCGTGCGGCCGCTCACCACCCACTCGCCGATGAGACCGTTGGCGGGCAGGCTCTCCACCGTGCCGTAGAACTTCACGTACTGATGGTTCCCCGGGCCGTCATCGGAGCTTGACTTCACCTCGATCTTGGTCGCGTTCACCGAGTTGTCCGACTGCAACCAGCCCTTCACTTCCACTCGGGCGCCCACGGCCACGGGGCCGTCCTCCTGGTCGATCCGGGTCTCGGCGCTGACGTGCACCGTGCGGCCGCTCACCACCCAGTCGCCGATGAGGCCGCTGCTGGGCAGGCTCTCCACCGCGTAGAACTTCACCATCTGATCGCCCGGATGATCGCCGGAGCTTCGCTTCACCTCGATCTTGGTGGCGTCCACGGAGCCATCTGACCGCATCCGCCCTTTCACCTCGACCTCGGCGCCCACGGCCACGGGGCCGTCCTCTTGGTCGATCCGGGTCTCGGCGCTGACGTGCACCGTGCGGCCGCTCACCACCCAGTCGCCGATGAGGCCGCTGCTGGGCAGGCTCTCCACCG
>JAADGJ010000091.1 GCA_013152435.1 Chloroflexota bacterium
CGGGCCACAGGCCCTGGGGTCCGTGGCCCACGAATCTGAAGGAAAGAAAGCACTTCCGGAAGCGATCCGGTGAAGTATGGAGGAGCATACACGATGAGTCTCAACCTGAACCTGGAGCTGTCGCCCCTCGGCTCGGACGGGGCGGAGGAGATCTACGACGTGATCATCATCGGCGGTGGGCCGGCCGGCGCCTCGGCCGCCATCTACACGGCTCGCGCCGATTTGCGCACCCTGGTCATCGACAAAGGGCTCACGGCAGGAGCCCTGGGCATCACGACCAAGATCAGCAATTACCCGGGCGTGCCGGGCCCCATCAGCGGCGCCGAGCTGGTGGAGATCATGCGCCGACAGGCGGAATCCTTTGGCGCCGAATTCATCACCGACAAGGTGATCGGCGTGAACCTGCGATCGGATCCCAAGGAAATCATGGCCGGGCAGGGCACCTTCCACGCCCGGGCGGTGATCCTGGCCACCGGCTCCATGGGGCGCGCCAGCACGGTCCCCGGCGAGGAGACGTTCCTGGGCCGCGGCGTGAGCTACTGCGCCACATGTGACGGGGCGTTCTTCCGCGATCAGCCGGTGGCCGTCGTCGGCAACAACGACGAAGCGCTGGAGGAGGCGCTCTTCCTCACGAAGTTCGCCAGCCGGGTCCATCTGATCGTGCCCACGCCCCAGTTGAGGGCGCGGGAGCCGCTGATCGCCCAGGCCACGTCACACCCGAAGATCGAGATGCAGCTGAGCACGCGGCTGAAGGAGATCGTGGGAAACGGAAAGGTCGAGGGGATACGCATCCACCCGCGCGATGGCGAGGAACGGACGCTGCCGGTCAAAGGGGCGTTCATCTACCTCCAGGGCGCCAGGCCCATCACGGACTACCTGCTGGGCCAACTCGAGACCACCCCCGAGGGATGCCTGGTCGTGGATGAGGAGATGCAGACCAGCGTTCCGGGCGTGTTCGCGGCAGGCGATCTCCTATGCTCCCACATCAAGCAGGCGGTGATCGCCGCCGCCGACGGTGTGAAGGCTGCCATCGCCGCGGAGAAACACCTGCGCGGCCGCAAGGAGGCGCGCCCGGACTGGAAGTAATCCCGCTACGGGCAGGCCGAGGGCGTAGCGTCCGAGGTGGTCAGCTCCAAAGCCGGGGAGGGCGATGAGGCGGAGGGCAAAGCCCCTGTCTGCGCGTGGGTGTGCGTGAACACGTGGATCGCCTCCATCTTCAGGGACAGGCGGCGTCGCTGTCCCTCGCCGAGCTCCAGGCGCAGGAACACGGGATGAGCCAGGCGAACATAGAGGCATGGCCCATCGCCCGCACCGGGCGTGAGCACGCGCGCCCGCAGCATGTGGTCGAACCCCTGAGGCTCGTCGGCCACGATGACGGCCTCCACGAGGTTGCGCGCCACGCTGGGGCGCAGGGGGCGATCCTCCCGCACGAACATGATCTCCTCCGGCCGGATGCCGAACAACAGCTCCTGGCCGGGGGCATAGGGGGCGTCCGGCGTGATCAGCTCACCACCCGCCCACCGCACGCGCAACCCGTCCGCCAGCCGCTCCATCACCCGCCCTCGGAACACGTTCCGCATCCCCATCGCCACGGCGACCTCCGGCGTGGCCGGATGCCGGAACACCTCATCCCGTGCGCCGTTCTGGATCACCCGCCCCGCCGCCACCACGACGATACGCTGGGCCAGGGTGTACGCCTCGGCCAGATCGTGGGTCACCAGCAGCATCGGTATGTTGTACCGGGCCTGGACTCGACGCAGCTCCTGGCGCAGATGCTCGCGCAGCGGGGCGTCCAGCGCGCCCAGGGGCTCGTCCAGGAGCAGGATGTCCGGCGACGTGACCAGCGCCCGGGCCAGGGCCACCCGCTGCTGCTCACCCCCGGAGAGCTCGTCCGGGCGGCGATGCTCCAGCCCCTGCAGCCGCATCAACCGGACCATCTCCTCCACCCGGGCGGCCCGCTCCGACCGCTCCAGCCGGTGTAACCCATACGCGATGTTCTCGGCCACGCTCAGGTGGGGAAACAGGCCATAATGCTGAGGCACATAGCCCACCCGTCGCCTCTGAGGTGGCAGATCGATCCCGGCCCGACTGTCGAAGAGCGTCCGCCCGCCGATGACGACGCGGCCAGCATCCGGCCGAAACAGCCCGGCGATGGTCCGCAGCGTGATGCTCTTTCCCGACCCGGACGGGCCGAACAGCGCGATCAACTCCGTGCCCGCCTGGAAACGGATATCCAGGCTCAACAGGGGCAGCGCATGACGCACATGCACATCCAACAACTTCCCGATCTCCTACGCCCGGCCTCGCTGAAGCAATAGACGCAACGAAACCAGCAACGCCAGCGCGACGGCCGTCAGCAGGGCGACCAGCCAGTTGGCGCGCGCCTGATCGCCCGCCTGCACCGCGTCATAGATCGCGATGGGCATCGTCTGCGTGCGCCCCGGGATGTTCCCCGCCACCATGAGCGTGGCACCGAACTCCCCCAGGGCACGGGCAAAGGCCAACACGGTCCCGGCCAGGATCCCTCGCCAGGCCAGAGGCAGCGTCACGGTAAAGAAAATGGCCAGCTCCGATCGCCCCAGCGTCCGGGCCACATCCTCGATCTCCGGGGCGACGCCCTCCATCGCCGCCCGGGCCGACTGCACCAGCAGGGGTAACGCCACGATGGTCGCCGCGACCACAGCACCCCGCCAGGTGAAGACCAAGGGGATGCCGAGGGCGCTCAGCCAACGCCCCAGGGGACTTCGCTGTCCCAACAACACCAGCAGGTAATAAACACGGTGGGGGGCATCACCATCGGCAGGGCGGTGAGCGCATCCAACGCCTGCAACAGCGGATGACGCCGCCTGGCCAGCAATCGTGCCAGAGCGACGCCGATCACCAGCGCGATCAGGGTGGCCGTCGAAGCCACCCGCAAGGATAACCACAGCGGCTGCCAGACCATCAACGCCCCTCCGGGGGATCGAAGCCATGCCGCTGCAAGATGGCCTGGCCCGCAGGCCCGCCCACGAACTCGACGAAGCGACGAGCCTCGTCGGGATGCGCGCTGGCCTTCAAGATCGCCAGTGACTGGGACAGGGGATCATACAGGTCGTCCGGGATCACGACGTAGCGTACCTCTGGCACATCCGCAATGGACCGGGCGACGATCCCGACCGGCGCATCCCCCGTCTGCACAAACTGCAACGCCTGCCGCACGTTCTCACCCATGACGATCCGCGACGATACTCCCTCCCACAACCCTACCCGCTCCAGGGCCTGCCGCGCGGCCGCCCCATAGGGTGCATGATCCGGGTTCGCGATGGCGATCGGCCCCAGCGCCGGGTTCGCCAGATCCTCCAGGCGCTCGATCCCGGGATCACTCCCCCGATGCACCACCAACGCAAGCCGCCCATGCGCATAAACCATCCGGCTGCCCGGAAGGATCAGGCCACGAGCATCCAATCGATCCAGATAAGCCTCGTTCGCGGAGGCGAAGACATCGAACGGGGCGCCGTTTTCGATCTGCTGGGTCAGCTGCCCGCTGGCCCCGAAAGCGATCGTCACGACGATCCCCGTCTCCTCTTGAAACTCCCGCCCGATCTCGGTGAACGCCGAATACAGACTCGCCGCGGCGGCCACCGTCAGCGAGGGTGACTCAGGCGCATCTGACACGCCGCACCCGCTCAACGCCACCGCCACCCCCGCCAGGATCCAGACGCACAGGAACGCGATCCCCGCGATCCGGCTTGATATCCCCTCCCACAGAACTCGGATCGTCACCCTTATCCCCGAAACGGTCACGTCGCCGGACGCCGCGAGGCGGCGGAACGAAACAGGCCGGTCGTCATGCGGAGGAGCAACGTCGGTCGCATCATATCGCGCAGGATGGCGCGATAGGGCCGATGCCCCGAAACGGCGTCGAAGAGGGCGCGGCGCAGGGTCGGCTCCCGTTCAGCTATGGCCAACAGCACGTCCATCAAACGCAGCCGACTGCCGAGGATCACCAGCCGGCGCACGATCTGCCCATACGGGATATCCGCCATGATCTCACGACACGCGGCCTCATAGCCGTGTTGAAAGGCGGCGGCCGAGATGCCATCCCGCAGGATGCTATGGGCGGCCCATACCCCTGTCAGGCAGGCCGAGTTGATCCCTTTGCCCTTAAAGGCCCGTACCAGGCCGGCCGCATCCCCGATGATCACATACCGGTCTCCGTAAAACCCCCGGGCGAGGGAGATAGGGAACCGCCCCTTGAAGTACTGAATCCCCTCGGGCCCGGCCAGATCGGTTTGCTCCAGGGGAGGGAGCGCCGCGGAAACCGCAGGCATCGCCAGGAAGCGATCCATCCAGGGCGCCGTGACACCGGCCCCCGCGATGTTCACGGTCAGATGATTCGCCTTGGGAGAGATCGCCCCGAACTCGATCTGCGGTTGGGCCGGGAGGAAGGCGTGGATCCGCCCGCTGGGCAGCATCCCGCCCGCCCCGGACGCCTGCGCCGACGCGAGATAGCCCGGCGGCGGGTGAATCTTGATCACGATGCTGTCGAGGAACCGGGGCGGCCGATAGGGGGTCGCACGGGACAGCGCCGCAGCCGTGCCCGCATCCAGCCCGAACGCCCCCACCACCACATCCGCCTTCCGACAATCGCTCTCGCTGTACACGACCACGCCGTTGGCGTGGATCTCCAGGTCGGTCACCCGGCCGGGGACCACCTCCACGCCAGCCTGCCGGGTCTGATCCAGCAGGTAGGCGTCGAACTGGACCCGGCGCAAGGCGTACGAGACCTCATCGTCGTCAGCGCCGTCCAACACCAGCGTGCGCCGCTCACCATGCAGTACATATCCCGTGATACGACGCTGCACCAGATGCCAGGGGAAGGGCACCCCCAGATGCTCCTGCAGGATGCGATCGATGGGGGGTGAGAGGATGCCGACGCACTGATTGTGGTGGCGCTCGCCAGCGAAGGTCTTCCCCTCATACAGGGTCACCTCGATGCGACGACCCATCTCCCGCCCCAGCCGCGCCAGGGCGATGGCGCACGCGCACCCACCGGGCCCACCCCCGATGATCACCACGCGACCGCCGTCACGCAACGGTCCAAGCGTAGACGCGATCAAGATTCCAGCTCCTCGGCCGTCGGATAATCCATGGCGGATGCCCGTCGCTCGCCGATCAGCGCGTGGCGAATCCACCGCATCCCCATCCGAACGCCCAACAGGCGGCGCAGGATAGCCGCATACGAGTCATCCCCGGTGAACATCCCCCACAGGGCCAGATGTGCGCTGCGATCCTGCACCGGCAGGCTCCGCTCCGCCCGCAGGATCGCCAGCCAGGCATCCACCAACCGTGGATTCCGACGGGTGCGCTCCCACAGGGCGAACAACAGCCGGCCGATCTGGTTGTCGCGAGCGATCGCCCGACAGAGCGGCGCATAGCCTCGGGCGAAATCCCTCGCGCTCCCGCCCATCTCCAGAGCCGTGCGAGCGGCCTGCCCCGCCGTCAGAAACGCCGCGCCGATGCCGTCCTTGTACAAGCGGGTCACCGCCGCATCCCCCACCGCCACGAAGTGATCAGCGTAGTAACCGCGCGCGATCCCGACGGCGACGCGCGGCCGACAGCCGCACAGGCGCATTGGCTCCTCTCGCAACGTGGCGCGCACATCCGGCTCCTGCAACAGTACGCCCACCGCATCCCTCTCCAGATGATGCCCCAACAGGCTGATGTTCACATAAGGCCCCTTGGACACCAACCCGGCGAACACCAGGCTGCCCGGCCGCCCAAAATGCACGTGCACCCAACCCTTGTCCTGGAAGCCGGGCGCTAACAGCTCGTCCTGAGCCATCACCTCCACCGGTGGCGGGACGTACCCGGAGGCCCGGAGCGATGGCAAACGGCTGTTGACGCCGGTGGCCAGGACCACCAGATCGCTCGTGTAGTGGCGCTCCCGGGTCCGCAGCGACGGCCGGCCATGCAGATCGACCTCTTCCACGCGCTCACGCACCACCCGGCCGCCGGCCCGCTCCACCTCGCTCAGCAGCCAGGCATCAAAGCTGACCTCCGGCCCCAAGTCGCCCAAACGCGGCCCGGGCCCCCGGTAGACGCTCAGGATCCGGCGCTGAGGCTCCGGCCGGGCGATCTCAAAGGTCCTCTGCGCCAGATGCAACACGTAGCCGTGGATCTCCCCCAACACCACGCCGGAAGGCAGACGCAAGCCAAACTCGTGCAGGCCACGGACCAGGCGCGACGAGAGGATGCCCGCGCACTTGTTGCAACCCCGAGGTCCCCTGATTCCAAAGTCCTTGGGCTCAAAGAGGATCAACTCCAGGTCCAACCCGCGCTGGCGGGCCAGTTTCAGAGCATGTAGCGCAAAGAAACATCCGGCCGGGCCACCGCCGATAACGGCGATGCGCGTGGGGGATGATCGCGACAGGCGGCCCCTGACCACCTTGGGCACCATACGGCTCTCCCCGGGGGAAATATCGGGGGACGACAAGCTTCCGAAGATCCATCTTCTCAATCCGCTGCGCCAGGTACATCATCGCCCTGACCGAGAACGTGCAGATCCCGACCACTCTGTCTTAGGTGAAGGGGATCTCCCCTCCATGGAATCCCACCTTTCCGGCCTGTACCTGCCTTTTTCGGCTCTTTCCGAAGGACCCAGGCCGAGACCGGGCAGGTCGAAGGCGGAAGAAGGGCTTTTTCCGGAGGGGCTTCGCCCCTCCGGGCCTCCCCATAGCAGAAGCAATGACATTTCTCAGACACGCTCTTACGATCGACTTCGAGAAAGGGCAATGAGGCGGCGCAGCGCGAAGCTGTGCCGCCTCTATCCCGTCTCCCACACCCCCCGACGCGGCGCGCGCCGGGGGCGAGAGGCCCTCTCCTCAGAACAGACGAAAGACGCGCAGGACCGCCTGCAGACACCCCTCCGGAGGCTGAGGTGTAGGTTCCGGTTGGGGCGTAGGCTCCGGCTCGGGGGTCGGCTCGGGCTCCGGAGTGGGCTCCGGCGTCGGCTCGGGCTCGCTAACGTCCACCCGCACGGCCGTGTAAACGTCCACCCGTCCGGCCCCCTGGCTGTTCTCATCCTCTCCCAGGTCGATCGCCGCAGCGATCAGGCGCTGCTTCACCTGAGCGGGCGTCAGGCCTGGATTCGCCTCCAGGATCAACGCCGCCGCGCCCGAACAATGGGGGGTAGCCATGCTGGTGCCGGAGGCTGAGGTGTAGAACTCGCCCACAGGAGTGCCCATTTGGGTTCCCTGCGCTCGCGCTGCCACGATGTTATGCCCAGGGAAGACAACGTCCGGCTTGACGCGGCCATCCAGCGTCGGGCCACGAGAGGAGAACCGGGCGATCTGATCATCGTCCGTGGAGGCCCCCACGGTGATCACATCTCGGGCGCACCCGGGCGATCCCACCGTGCGCGCCCTGGGGCCGGCGTTCCCTGCGGCCACGCAGACGACCACGCCATGCGCGACCGCGGCATCGCAGGTGACGGACAGCGCGTCCGTGCCATCGCAGGCGCCGTCGCTTCCCAGTGAGAGATTGATCACCTGCGCGCCCTGGTCAACCGCCCACTCCACGCCGGCCATGACATCGCTCATGTAGCCACCGCCGTCATCCCGCAAGACCTTGGCCACCATGAGCTGGGCTTCCGGGGCCACCCCGACGTACTTTCCGTCGCTGGCCTTGCCACTGCCGGCGATGATGCTGGCGACATGGGTGCCGTGCCCGTGCCCATCCTGAACGGATTCCCCGGTGAACCCCTGAGTGGCGACGATGCGCCCCTCGAAATCGGGATGGGCCTCATCGATCCCGGTATCTACCACGGCCACCTTGATCCCCGCCCCTCGATATCCCAGGCCCCATACCTCGGGAACGCGAAGATGAGGCACCGATACGTCCAGCATGGTGTGCACCGGGAGATCTTCCCACACATCCTCCACGTCGGGGTCCTGCGCCAGCTCCTCCAACACCTGACGGGTGACCGTGAGAGCGCTGGCAGGGATGATCTCATAGTGACGCAGCGCGACGATGCCACGCTCGCCGGCCGCCAGCCGGGCACGGACCCGGCGCGTATCCCGATAACGCACGATCACGCGAACCGGCTCCTCCGGCCCTAACGCGGCCAGACGCGCCTGTAACCTTCCTCGGAACTTCTCGCCCCCGTTAGGCCGTTCCTCGCTCATTCGATATCCTCCTTGGGCATCGTATGCACCGCGCGATCCGCCTCAATAGTGACCACCCACGGCTGTGCGGCCAGCTTCAGCACGGCATCCGCCGCACCCTCTATGGCCAGGCCGGGCGTGAGCTTGAAGACGCGATGGACGCGCAAACCCAGCCCCTCCACATCCGCACGATGTGCCTCCGGGTCATCGACCACGTGCGCGATGACCCGCACGCGGGCCTGGGGGACGGACTCCAACTGACGACGCAGGTCCGGGGACAACGGATCGGGGCGGCTGCGCCGCCTCCACCATCGAGACAGGGACATCTTCATGGGCCCATTATAGCACCCCGCCGTCCGGGACACAAGGCAACCGGGGAGAGCCAAGCACCTTTTTCCGGACAGCCAGGTAGGATAGGCACGTCCTACGCCTTACCGGCCCCTCGCTCCTCCAGGAATCGATCCACCTCAGCCCGGCTGGGGATGCCGCTACGGCCGCCGGGATGCATGGCCTTGATGGCCGCCGCCGCGCTGGCCACCCGGATGGCGGTGGGGATGTCCTCGCCCCGGGCGAGACAGGCCGCATACGCGCCGTGAAACACGTCGCCACAGCCGGTGGTGTCCACGGCATCGACCGAGAAGGCAGGGACATGCACCACCTCGCCGCCATACTCCGCATACCAGCAACCCTTCTCCCCCGCGGTGACGGCACAGCAGGCGCGCTCCGGGCCTGCGAGCGCGCGGACCATGGACGAGGGCTCGTCCTCTTCCGTCAGGCGGCGGCCCAGATCCGCCGCAATGATGAGGTGATCCACGCGACGGATCAGATCCAGCACGCCGGGCTCCCGCACGAACTCGATATCGGCCACCACGGGGATATCGTGTCGATGGGCGATCTCCAAAGCACGCAAACCGCTCTCAACGTTGAAGTGATCCAGGAAGAGCACCCGGCACGCGGCGATCAACGACTCCGTAATCATGTCGGGGGGACGAAACATCACCCCGCCGAACCAGGCGAGGATAGTTCGGTGGGCGGTGGACTCATCGACGATGATGGTGGCGTGAATGGGGCGGGCCTCCGGCCGGTGCAACACCGCAGTGCAGTCGACCCCCTCCCGCTCGAAGGCCTCGATGGTGAAACGGGAGAGCTCGTCATCCCCCAGGACGCCCGCGTAGGCGGCCCTGGCGCCCAGCCGGGCGGCGGCCACCAGCGCGGTGCCGGTCAGCCCACCGCCCTCGCGCCGCCGATCCCGAACCGTCACCTTCGTGTTCGGTCGGGGATAACGGTCGACATAGATCAGGTCGTCCACGGCGACGGCGCCGAATCCCAACACATCCCAGATCCTCGTCACCTTCCCGCCATCCTCCACGTGGTATCTCACCTGCTATCCATTGGGCAGTTACCTATAGAAAGCCGCCCTACCCTTGTTATTCGGTTACCCAAGCGGGAGGGCAGATTCCATACTTGCTATCCATTGGGCGGCTACGAAAAGCCGCCACCCTTATTATTCAATGTTACCCAAGCGGTATTACCCAATGGTAGGGCAGGTTTCCATACCTGCCTACCATTGGGCGGCTATAGAAAGCCGCCCTACCCTTGTTATGTTATTCGGTTACCCAAGTCTACTCATTCTCTCCAAGGGAGCCGTTGCTTACCCTAAATCCATCCCCATCAAATGAGCCGGCTCCCCGACATGTCCCCACCCCACCTCATAGTACCCACGATCAAGCCAGAACCTATAGGACGACTGATCCCAATCCTCAGGGCGCTGCACATATCCGTGCTTGACCGGATTCCAATGGATATAATCAAAATGGTTATGTAAGTCACGCTCGTTCCGAATCACATGATCCCAAAAACGCCTTTGCCACAGCTTAAATTCGCTCGTGATGCCATGGGCCTTTTTGTAATTGATCGTATAGTTGCGCTTCACACTGTGCAGCACTTTGGAAAAGTCCCCATCTCTCACACGCATCAGCCAATGAAGATGATCTGGCAGAATCACATAGGCGAGCAGCCGGAAAGGGTGGATCTCCCGAACTCTCCGGAGGGTATACCAAAATAGCTGGATGTCCTCCCCAGAGTCGAAAACCGGGATGCGGCGATGGGTCACTGTCGTAATGAACACAACGGCATTGGGCACATAATACCGTCGGAAGTCCGGCATTCCCTGCCTCCCGCAATGATCCCCGCTACCCAAGTGGGAGGGCCAATTTCCATATCCACCCCGTCAAGCGGCTACGAAAAGCCGCTCTGCTCTCAACATGGCGGCGGCTCGTCGGATGGGGGCACACACGGCTGTCCCACCCCACAAGCCCACTCGACACACAGAAAATCATGCTGGCGGTTCTCCTTCAAGACGTTCCCGCTCATCCGCAGCGCTTGTTCCGGCGGTGGGCACACCCCGAAATTCCACACGTACAGGCCAAACTCGTTCCCCTGACTGATGTTGTTCTCCAAAACGAACCCCCGCGAGCCACGAGGATACGCGACCTCGGTATCGCTGACCTGGATCCCGGGGCCGTGGTTGTTACGGAAGACGTTATCCCGCACCGTGATCTCACGCCCCCCATCTAGCCAGATCCCCCCATCCCACCAGTCGAGCATCTGCATCTCGCTCTCCTCTACGACGTTCGACTCCACCGTCACATTGCAGGATTCCTCGACCAGGATGCCGGTTCCCATCACCTTGCGTACCGTGTTGTCCTTGATGAGGCAATCCTGGCATCCCCAGACGTCGATCCCGTAGCCGGAGAGCTCCTTCTCCACGATCCGCATGCCCGTCTCCTCCAGGATATTCCCCTCTACAAGGACGTTCCGGCTCTCCACTACCGTGATCCCCGATCCGCCCTCCTCCATATCCGCGTGGATGCCGAAGCCCGTATGACGGATGCGCAGGTCTCGCAGGGTGACATCCCGGCTCAGGAAGATGCCGACCCCTTCCCATCGATAGTTCCGGATCGCCAGGTCGCTGATGATGATGTTCGTACACCACCAGCACTGGAAGGCCGAACCAAGGCGTTCCTGGCCGTCGAAGACGGGCCTCCCACCGGCGCTCGTATCCCCCCGTATGACGATCGGCGCGTCGGCCGCGCCCAGCTCATACACCTCGACGAACTCGTGATACGTGCCCGACAGGATGAGAACCGTCTGGCCGGGCTGAACGACCTCCATCGCCCGCTCCAGAGTGCGGAACGCCGTCGCAGGAGAGCGACCGTCGTTCTCATCATCGTCACCGGAAACCGATACGTAATAATCGGCTTGTGGGGGCTCGTGGATATCAGCCGATATCAGCGGCAGGTAGACTATGGGCCCCTTCGGCGCGGCGGTGGCCGCGGGTGTAAGGTTGAAACGGCCCGGTACGGACGCGCACGCCAGGCCGATGAGCATGGCCGCCGCTAAGGCCAGGAAACGCAACTTCGTCACCACAAGCCCCCCTTTCCCCCCTACGCCATCTCCAGCGCGATCATCTGGTGGCCGACGAGCTTCGGCAGGGTGAATGTCACGCGGCCGTCCTCCCGCTCGAACGCCAGCGGCTCGTCTTCCGGCACGCGAACCACCGCCCGAACCTCCTCCGGCACGCGTACGGATACCGTTATATTGTACAGGGGGATAACGTCCTCGATGACGTCGAAGTCCTGCCCGCGCCGCTCGGGGATGTAATGCAGCAGGTGCACGATCCACCGCCCCTCGGCCGCCTGCTCATTGACGGCCACCTCCAGCGTGGTGGGGCCATCGTGGCGCACCAGCGGATCCGACAGGAGCATCTCGAGCGCGTTGAGGAAGAGCACTTTGCACCAGCGCGGCGCGTTCTGATTGTACTGGCTGAAGATGGGATGGGCAAAGTAGATCGCCCGGCCGTTGCGCACGACGCCCGGCCCATCGACCTCACCGGAGGACGGAGTCTGGCGATGGGAGCAGAAATGTTTGTAGGTGCGGTAGAAGTACGGTTTCACGACGGGGGCCAGCACCTCGGCGCCCGGCAGCGCATCCACCTCCATCCCCTTCATGTACATGACATGCTCCGTCTCCGGCAGTCCCCGGCCGAGCTCGCCCCGCGGCAGGATGTACTCGGCGTAATCATTCTGCGGGAAGTGCCGGCCACGCACCAACCGGCCGCTGAGATCGCGAGGCCCCTCGTCCCTCATGCGCACGCCCAGCGCCTTGAGGGTGAAGTCCGTCTTCTCCTCATTCATGCCCGACTCGAAGGAGGCGATGAGCGCGCCGCCGTCGGCCAGATAGGCCTCCAACTTCGCCGCAAACGCCTCTGCGACGGGGATGTGATCAGGGAGGATAAGGACCTTGTAGCGCGAGAGGTCGCTGGCGGAGTCCAGGATGTCGAACTGGTGAGCGCCCTCGGTCAGCATCCGTGTCGCGCCCATGATGGCCGGCGGGAGCTCCCACGGGCCGGCGCCGGCGAACTCCTCGGGCGTGAACACGCCGATCTCGGCGACGGGCTTCGCCCCCTTGCACCAGGGCTCCTTCCTCTCCACCTCGCGGTAGACCGAGCCCACCAGCTCGTACACGTGCGGATCGATCTTCCCCGATGGATGGAGCTGATCGCCGATGAGGCACTTGGCGCCCAGGGCCAGCATGCGGAAGACCTCGTATTGCAGCGCCGCCGGGTTCTTGAAGGAATGGAAATCGCCCCACGAGGTGTGGAACTTCCCCGTGTGGCTCAGGCACTCGAGCCCGAGGGTGCGGGCGTAGCGCATGGTGATGGGGAAGTGCAGATATCCCCAACCGCCGCTGGGCAGGGACTCCAGCTCGAAGTGGGTGTAGGCGTCCATCACGGCCCGATGGCGCGGCCCAATGTGGCCCGCGTTGTAGAAGATGGTGCATTCCTGGTTGAATCGTCGCACGAACGCGGTCAGATCGCGCTTGAAGCGGTTGATGACCTCCAGCCCGTATCGGCGGCGGGCGATGGGGTCGGTGGGATCCAGCCCCTCGGCCTCCATGCCGGCCCGGCAATACCGGCATGAGCAGTCCTGAGGCTGCACGATGTCGAAGAAGAAGCCGTCCACGGGCATCGTCTCCAGGATCTCCTGGACGTGGGCCTTGATGAACTCGACGTAGGGGGTGTTCAGGCAGATCTGGCGATAGAACCCGGCCTCGTAGGGCGGCGTGCCGCGCGGGCAGCCGTGCTCATCGATCACCAGCCACTCCGGGTGCTCCGTGGCCGTGTAATGATCCCACTGGATGGTGGTGTAGATGGGCACGCGGATGCCGCGCGCGTGGCAGGCCCGGATCTGCTCCCGGAGCAGGTCACATGCCAGATGGGGATGCCGCCGCTCGGGGAACGTCTGCGTGTCGAAATAGATCCAGCCGTGGTGCCCCCGGGCGAAGCAGGTGATGGAGTTCACCCGCGCCCTCTCCAGGGTAGCCGCGAACTCCTCGGGATCGAACTCGGCGCCGATCCCCGCGATGTGCTCGCTGGTGTGGAAGTCCAGATGAATCTGGCGGAAACGCAATTCAAAGGCGCTCATGATTGGCTCCTCCCTGTGGATGCAGCTGCTCCGCGCTGATGATTCAACCGCTCTAACTGACGTGCCAACTCCTCGATGTAACGACCATTCTCCAGTTTCGTCCGCCAGTCGGCAGGGATTGCGTCCGCTCCGAGGTACGCCCCGGAAATGGCACAGGTCATCGCCCCTAACGTGTCCCGATCGCCGCCATGGAGGACGGCACAGAAGAGGCAGGCTTCAAAGGACTTCGGGTGGCGCAGGAACGCGTACACAGCGAAGGGCATCGACTCCTGAACGGCCACGGTCTGCCCAAGGTGCCTGGCTGCTTCCGAGGCCGGGACCTCCTGCGAGATGCACGCTGCCACCAGGTGCATCTTCTCACGTATCTCCTCTGTCCGGGCGAATTCCACTAGTGATTGGATGAATGGCTCCACATGGAACGGCTCGTCCGGATCAAGCCTGACAGCCTGCGCGATAGCATAGGCTAACACGGCCGCGCCGTCTATCCCCACGGGATGGGCATGGGTGACGACGGCTGAGGCACGCGCCATCTCGTAGAGATCGGGCACATCATGGAAGAAGAGGCCCACCGGCGCGATGCGCATGGCCGCGCCGTTGCCAAAGGACCCCTGGCCGCCGAAGAGACGCCGCGCTGCCTCACTGTACGAGAGGCCGTACCGCTCCACCAGGGCGAACACCGTGGGCGGCCCGGAGGCATATCCTCGCCATGGTTCACGATGGAAGTTCGCCCGGAAGGTATCCCCCAGGTGCTGCTCGTCAAGCCCCCCTCGCTCGATAATGGACTCCGCCACGCCAATGGCCATGGCCGTATCATCTGTATACCTGAGGATATCCGCCTGGGCGATCACGGCGCGCAGTCGTGCCCCATCCCGATATCGGAAGGCCAGCTCCCCGATGGCGTCGCCCAGGGCGCTTCCCACCATGCCGCCCACAAACTTGGCGATCCGATCCACCCGCCCCATGACGGCTACCTATCTCATCTTGTGAGCCGGGCCTTCAGCGCGTCGATGAGATGCGGCTCCGGATCGACTGGCAACGAGATCAGCTGATGGTGCAGCGCGCTCATGTAGATGCCGAGGATGATGTTGAACTGAATCAACGAGGCCGCCAGATTCGTCGGGTGGACCCTGGATTCGTCTTCCAACCAGTCGAAGACGGCTTCGGTCAACCCCGCCTGGCCGAGGATATCTTCATCGGCGTAGTTGTGAAAGCCCTGCTCGAGAGTGCCGTCGGCGCCGGTCCGCTCCCATCCCTTCATCGTCCAATGCACCAGGCCGCGCGTGCCATAGACAGCGATCCGCTTATGCGTGTGGACAGGGCCTTCCCTCACCGCGGGTGCATTCTTCCCGCACAGGAGCTGGGCGCGAACGCCGTTCGCAAAGGCAATGCTGGCGACGCACTGGTCGGGGGCATAATGACCCTTCGTTCCCTTCAATCCCTCAGCGCCCGCGACCTGTCCGAACACGGCGATCGGCCTGGCCCCGCCGTTGAAAGCGCTGATGAGCTCAAGGATGTGGGTGCCCTGATAAGCCAGGTTCATGCGCGCGCTGGCCTCCAGAAAGCGGATCTCCCCGATGTGTCCCTCCCGCACGTACCGTTCCAGCTCCAGCCGCCGCGGGTGAAAGTGAAGCTGATGATTGACGCATATCTTGGTCCGGGTGGCCGCCTGGAGTTCACAAAGGGCGCGGTAGTCCTCGCCCTGGATGGCGATGGGCTTTTCGACGATCACGGCGGGAACGCCATACTCACTGGCGATGGTCAGCGCATCCACACGATGCGTCGGCTGCGTCACGATATGCACGACATCCGGCCGCTCCTTTTGGAGCATCTGAGCGAAGTCCGTATAGCGCGCCGCAATCCCGAAACGGGAACCCAGGCTTTCGACTTTCTCCTCGTGCCGGTCACAGATGGCGATCAGCTTCCCTCGCTTGACGTGCTGATACGCCTCGATGTGCCCGATCGCGCGCGGGCCGCACCCGAGCAACGCACATTTGTAGGTCATGGCATCTCCCCCAGTAGCTCACTCCCACGGCTTGAGGATGATCTTGGCGCTCTGGTGAGAGGCCGAGATCTCGAACGCCTCCTGGATCCTGCTCATCGGGATGACGTGGCTGACGAGGAGATCGATCAGCGGGGATTCCTGAATCACCTTCATGACCTGGGCGAAGTCAGCCAGGTTGTAGTGCCACGAGCCGATCACGGTAAGCCCCTTGCGGATCATGTCCGGGCTGACCCGAATACTCAGGTCGTCGTGGCACTCGCCGATGAAGGCGACCCGGCCGCGCCGCCGCGTGGCATCGATGCAGAGCCGTTCGGCCTGCACACTACCGGAGCAATCGAGCGCGGCATCGACGCCTCTGCCACCTGTCATATCCCGGATCGCCTCCAACAGATGAGCGTCAGCCGGATCGAGCACGGCGGCCACGCCCATGGCGCGAGCCCGCTCCGCCCGCCACGGCTCCGGCTCCACGACGACGACCCGAGCCCCTCGGAAGCGAGCGTTGACGATGGCACCCAGCCCAACCGGTCCGGCCCCTGTAATCAGGACAGTATCGAAGGCGCTCAGGCCCATGCGCTGGAACGCGCCGAAGGAAGGGCCCAGGGCGCAGCAGGCCAGGGAGGCGCGCTCGTAGGACATTCCGTCCGGGATCTTGGGCAAGAGCCAGGACGGCTTCAACAGGTATTGGGCCATGGTGGCACTGCCCTCCAGGCTGCCATGGACCTGCGCGAAGTCGGGGGCGTGCTCGCAATAGATGTAGTCGCCGGAGACGCATAACCTGCACTGCCCGCAGCCAGACAAAGGCATGACGACCACCCGATCGCCGACGTTGACGCGCCCCGGCTGGGCCACGGCCACCACCTCCCCGGCGGCCTCGTGCCCCAGATATTCCACCTTTCGTCCGGCCACGAAACTCTTGTACTCCGCGCACATGGGGGCCGCGTGAACCTTGACGAGAACCCAGTCCTCCTTGGGCTGTGGATCCGGTACATCGACCAGAGCGGCCCGGCGTTTCCCGAGTATGACGGCTTTTTTCATCTCACCACCCTGCGCTATCTCAAGTATTCCCGCCACGTGTATCGTGGCTCCCAGCCGAAGGCCTGACGCGCCTTCTCACAACTGAAGAAGGCCTGATGGCCCTCCAACTTGCGCACCTTGGGCAGTAGATCCGGACGGAAGCGCTCGATCAGCTCCATTGACGGCTCCAGGGCCGTGGTATCCGGCCCGTTCAGGAAGTACACGTCATGAGGCGGCAACGTCTCGGCCGCCTCCATGATCATGCGGTGCATACGCGCCACGTCCTCGCTGGCCACCCAACCCCAGAGCCACGGGTTCCACTCCGTCGCCGGTTGGGCGCTCTCCGCCATCGCCTTGCGTCGCTCCGGCGGGCAGATGCCGGACGGCCGCGTGACGTAGGTCCGGATGCCGTAAGCCCGGGTGAAGGATGCCAGCAGTTCCTCCCCAGCCAGCTTGGAGTAGGAGTAGGAGTCCTCGACCGCGGTGGGGTGCTCCTCGTCGATGGGGAGATACTGAATGGGGAAGGGCTCGTCGCTGATGCGGTAGCCGTGCCCCAAAGCGCAGTTGCTGCCGGACATGACGACGACCTGCACACCGGCCTGCACCGCGGCCTGCATGAGGTAGTAGGTCCCTAGAATGTTGGTGCGCATCGTGGCGTCGAAGGGCGGGAGGTCCCGGCCGCTCGCCTCCATCTCGGCCCGGATCTGGGGATGGTCCGTCGGATAGGGCATGGCACCTAAATGCTGGATGACCTGCACACCCTCCACGGCGCCCAGGCAATCATCGTAGCTGTTCAGATCCCCCTGAATCCAGGGCAGGTGAGCCCGATCCTCCGGCGGGCGGGTTCGGGAGAAGAGCACGACCTCGTAGTCGCCCTCCAGCTCCCTGGCGACGTATTTCGCCAGCCGGCCGCTGCCTCCGGTTATCAGCACCTTCATGAGATTCCTCCAGATACGTAAGCTACGGGGATTGGAGATGGCTTTCGCGGTTTTCCCCCGGAGCGTGTCTGAAAAGTGCGACAGGAACCACCAAGGCACTAAGACCCTAAGCTATAGAGAAGGCAGAAGTGCATTATGGAGGGCCTACCAAGTTTAAGAAGGGACCTCGACATATTCCTCTTGATGCTCTCCTTGGTGTCTTGGTGGCTTCGTGGTGTGTTTTCAGATACATCCTCAGGAAGCCTGACGGCGGGATGGGCGGGGCTAGCTGACGTCGATCGGCTCGAAGGTCGTGCGTAGATCCTGCGCCTGACCCGTCTCCGCCGAGCGATAGGCCGCGTCGATGATCTCGATAACGTGGCGCGCGTGCTCGGCGGTGACGATGGTCGGCTTGTCCTTGCGGATCCAGTCCACCAGTTGCATGATGTCCTCGTAGACGTGCGCTTCCTCCATGGCCCGGTGTGGCCCAACCACGTGAGGCAGGGTCGCGTTGAAGCCATATCGCTCGACCAGCTCACGGCCCGGGTACTCGATCGGTTTTCCATTGAGCGTATCGCCGTTGATGAACCCCTCGGTACCGAAGATGAGGAGCCGTCTCCCGCCCGCGCCAGGGAGTCCTCCCGCCGCCGTGCCGTATACGAAGGCATAGAACGCCTCCCCGAAGTCGAGCAGGATCAGCGTGTTGTCGTCCATGTCGCAGGGGATCATCTCCCCGCGGAACTCTCGCTCGCGGATGCGCACGCCGGAGAAGGCCGTGACGCGCTTGGCGGGGCCAAGAACTCCGGTCAGGACGTGCAGCCCGTACACGGTCATGTCGTACAGCGGGCCACCGCCCGGACGCCGGAAGTACCAGG
>JAADGJ010000092.1 GCA_013152435.1 Chloroflexota bacterium
CGATAGGGATGGAGGAGTTTGAGGAGGCGATTGAGCGGGTGGTAGCGGGTCCGGAGCGGCGCAGCCGGCTGATCTCGGAGGAGGAGAAGCGAATCATCGCCTACCACGAGGCCGGACACGCCCTGGTGCGTCGAATGCTTCCCAAGGCCGACCCGGTCGCCAAGATCTCCATCGTCGCCCGCGGCATGAGCCTGGGCCAGGTCCGCCAGCTCCCGGAGCGCGATTTCGTGTTGATCAGCCGCTCCAAGTTCGAGGATGAGATGGCGGCGATCCTGGGAGGCCGCGCGGCCGAGGAGATCGTCTTCGGGGACATCACGGACGGCGCGACCGACGATCTGGAGAAGGCCACCAAGATCGCCCGGGCCATGGTGACGCAGTACGGCATGAGCGACAGGCTGGGGCCGCTCCAGTTCGGGCAGAAGGACGAGCTGGTCTTCCTGGGCCGGGAGATCGCGGAACAGCGCAACTACTCCGAGCAGGTGGCCCGGGAGATCGATCGGGAGATACAGCGCTTCGTGGAATCCGCTTACAGCCGGGCCCGCGAGATCATCCTGGCGTATCGGGCCAAGCTGGACGAGATCGCCCAGCGGCTGCTGAAAGAGGAGACCATCGAGCGAGAGGAATTCGAGGCCATGTTCCAGGATCTGCCCAGACAGCCCGCCTCCGAACCGGTGCCCGCCTGATCCCAACGTCTTCCAAATGGCCGGGGCTTGATAGCTCCGGCCTTTTCATATCCAGGCCCACGCCCGGGGCAGCTCCGCACGTCGCCCAGGGCTTTCACGTTCTTGGAGTCTTAGAAAATCTACCGGCAAGGCGTCTGAGGGTCTCCCTCAACCACTAGTTCCACAGGGGGAGGTGTGGAGGGGACCTTCCCTCCACGAAAACCCCACTTCTCCGGCCTGTACCTGCCTCTCTCGGCCCTTCCCAGGGGACCAGGCCGAGGCCAGGCAGGTCGAAAGCAGAAGAAGGACTTTTTCCGGAGGGCCTCCCCACAGCAGAAGCAACGGCATTTCTCAGACACACTCTTAGTGCCTCGGTGGTTCCTATCGCACTTTTCAGACACACTCTCACATCAGGAGGGAGCGATGCCCAAAGAGCTACGGACAGGCCTGCGGGGAGAAGCAACCCTGGTCGTCAGTGCGCAGGACACAGCCCAGGCGGTGGGCAGCGGAACAGTCGACGTACTAGGCACGCCCGTGTTGATCGCGCTGATGGAGCGCGCAGCCGTAGCCTCCCTGGCCCCCGTCCTGCCAGCGGATCAGACCTCCGTGGGCACCGAGATCCACGTGCGCCATATCGCCCCCACGCCGCCCGGCATGCGGGTGACGGCCCAGGCGACGCTCATCGAGATCGATGGGCGCCGGCTGCGGTTCCGCGTCACAGCCCAGGACGAGGTGGAGACCATCGCCGAGGGGGAACACACCCGTGTGCTCGTGAACGTTGAGCGCTTCCTCGACCGCGTACAGGCGAAACAGGGGCGCTGAGGCCCCCGCCGGAGCATATTCATGTGACGCGGCGATGGTCCAAGTGCCGCATACATGTTGAACGGTTCTTTCACCGCAGAGGCGCCGAGAGCGCAGAGACTCGTCCCCCTTTCCTCCTCCTCTTCCGCGCCCATTGCGACTCCGCAGCGGGATGTGAGCCATCACCACATGCGACGTCTCCGCATCCATCGCTGCGACTATTTTCGCCACCTCTTCCGTTTTATGAGTGAGGGTCTCCAACCGGACATCCCTTTGATATCCATGAGGCGGACCAGAGGAGCGACGCCCTTCGAAGACATCGATCTTCAGCTTTTTAGACAAAAACTGTGGTTTGTATGAATTATTTACACAAGGGATTTGCCTGCCCGGCAACTCTGTGCTATAATGAATGTAGTAAGGGGCTATTGCATGTGAAGAGAGGGAGTCATCATGAGGGCAATGACCCAATCAACGACGCTGCGACGCGTGCTAGCACAGTTACCCGAAGAAGATCCCGCCTTCGGGCGTGCGATAACGATCAAGCACTTTAAGCGTGGCGAGACGGTAGCCACGCCACAGGAGCTGGAGAGCCATCTGTTCGTCTTGATGAGCGGCAAAGCCCGCCTGGTGCGCGTGACGAGAGAGGGTCGGAGGCTGGTCTTGGCCGTCCTGGAATCGGGAGCGGTCTTCGGAGAGGGAGCGCTGCTGAACGCACATACTCCGGGCACCTTCGCCGAGGCGCAGGACAACTGCGCGGTGTGGGTGATCCCGGCCGCCGAGGCGCGGGCGATGGCCAATCGATATCCGATCCTGGGATGGGGATTGCTCCAGACCTTCGGCAGCCGCCTGGCTCAGGTGGAGTCCCGTCTGGAAGACGTGGCCTACAAGAAGCTGCCTGAGCGGCTGGCGGCGCTATTGCTGGAGCTGGCGAATTATCAGGAGACCACCATCACGGGCACTAGCCACCAATCGCTGGCGGACACGCTGGGGACTTATCGGGAGACGGTCAGCTCGATCCTACGGGATTTCAAACGCCAGGGGCTGGTGGAGTTGGGCTATCGCCGGATCACGATCCTGGACGCGGTCGGATTGGCGGAGATCGCCGGGATCTCCACGTAAGCGAGCGCGTGTGGACAAGAGGCGGGGCTGCTTTCATGGCCCCGCCTTTTCTTTTTGGCGTGGGCATGTGAACGGTGGTATCATCTCCGATGGACGGAACTCACCCTGGGGAGATTCCTGTGCACATCCTCGTCCTGGGCGCCACAGGCTTCATCGGCAGTCACATCGCTCGCGCGGCCGTAGAGCGCGGCCACACCGTCCGCGCCTTCAGCCGCCCATCTAGCGATCCGATGGCCTTAGAGGGCCTGGACGTCGACCGCGCCTTCGGTGACATCGAGTCGGTGGACTCCCTCATCGCCGCGATGGAGGGATGCCAGGCCGTCGTCCATGCGGCGGGCTACTACCCTGCCACGGCGACCCCGCGCGCGGTGCACTGCGATCGAGCCCGCCGCCAGATCCAGAACGTACTCCAGGCGGCGCGAGAGGCGGGCGTTCGACGGCTCGTATACACCAGCTCCATCAGCACCATCGGCCCGATCCCGCCGGGGCGGCTGGGCACGGAGGCGGATCACTATTGGCCCGGGCAAATGCACCATCCCTATTGGGATTGCAAATGGATCCAGGAGCAAGCCGTGCTATCCGCTCCGGACCTGGAGGCCATCGCGCTGATCCCCAGCGCCGTCTTTGGGCCAGGCGATGTGAAACCGACCACCGGTACCCTGTTGCTGGCCATAGATCGGATAGGCGCACGAGTGGCGGTCAATGGCCGGGTGAACGTGGTGGATGTGCGCGATGTCGCGCACGCGCACGTCGTCGCGCTGACGCGCGGACGGCCCGGCGAGCGATATCTCATCGGTGGACACAACATCACGGTTCCGGAAGCGCTCAGAGCGGCTGCCCACGCCCTGGGATGTCCCGGCCCCATGATCACGCTGCCCGCCTTCATCTTCCGCTGGCCATCCCTCCTGTTGGACATATACCTGACCCGGCGAGGAGGGGGGCCGACGGCGGCGGCCTACTTTCTGGAAGCCCTGGGGGCTCATCAATGGATCGACGCGACCAAGGCCGTACGGGAGCTGAACCTGCATCCTCGTCCCCTGAAGCACACCTTCGCCGACGCGGTCTCCTGGTTCCGCGAGCACGGATATTTCGATCGCCCCCTGGGCCAATTGATGAAGCTAAGCTAGAGCGTGTCTGAAAATTAGGTAGTCTCCCTCATGGGTATTGCCGGGGCAGGGACGATTCATGAATCGCCCCTGTCCACAGGTAGATGGCGGCAGATAAATTCCCCGTCTGGGAAAAAGCCCACAGGAGGCGCCATTCATGCAGCGCTGCTCACAAAATGGTCTCCCGTGGGCTCACCAACTCTAGACAGGGAGATCACCGAAAATTACCAGTAAGGCGTCTGAGGATCTTCCTCGGCTACCAGCTCTACAGGGGGAGGTGTGGAGGGGAGGCCCCCTCCACGGAAAACCTACTTTTCCGATCTGCACCTGCCTTTCTCGGCCCTTCCCGAAGGACCCAGGCCGAGGCCAGGCAGGTCAAAGGCAAAAGAAGGGCTTTTTCCGGAGGGGCTCCACCCCGACACGCTCTTAGAGGGATGCGTTTCCTCACATCAACAGACGACCACAGGAAAGGGGGAATGCCCACCATGGAGTGCTACAACTGCGGAGCGGAGATCCCCGCGGATGCGCCCGTGTGCCCACGCTGCGGCATTCGCTTCGCTCCCAAGCCGGACGCTTCCACCACGGACGATCCCGATCGGTGCTGCTACTGGCCGACATGGGCCTGGGGCGCCCTCGCGATCGGCGTGGTGATCATTCTCATCCTGCTATGGGGGGTGTTTCGATGAAGAGAGGATTGCAATGCGGATGGATCATCGGGCTCGTGATCGCGCTGGCAGCCTGTGTGCCTCCCACTCCTGCGCCCGCTCAGTCGCCGCAGGTCCTTCCCACGGCGACGACAGCCCCTACCCTCGCGCCCACGGCGACACCCATCGCGACGAGCACACCCCAGCCCACACAAACCCCACTCGCCTGGCCCGTCTCCGCGGACGCGTACCCGACCCCCGAGGCCGGGTTGGCGGTGGTAGCCTTCGAGTCGCGGATCCCGTTGTGAGGTAGCTGTGCGACCCGGGTGGTCGCTGGGCTGAAGGAGATCGCCGGCGTGCAGGACGTGCAGATCCGGCGAGCGCGCTACGCCATAATCTACTACGACCCACAGCAGACCGACGAGGAAGAGCTGCTGGAGAGGTTGACCGAGATCCTGTCGAGCCACTGAACATGCGCGTGTTGGTGACAGGCGCGACCGGATTCGTAGGGGCCAATCTGGTCGCCGAATTGACGGCGCGGGGATACACGGTGCGCATCCTGCGGCGTGCCACCTCGCGTCTGGACGCCCTGGAGGGCCTCCCTTACGAAGAGGTCGTCGGGGATATCCTGGATGAGGACTCCCTGCGCAGGGCGATGCAGGATTGCACGTGGGTGTTCCACGCGGCCGGCGCCGCCGACTACTGGCGATCTCAACCGGATCGGATCTATCGGGTGAACGTCACCGGCACGCGATGTGTGATGGCCGCCGCGCTGGCGACTCAAGTCCAGCGGGTGGTACACACCTCCTCCGTCGCCGCGCTGGGGGCGCCCCCGGACGGCCGCATCGGCGACGAGTCGATGTCGTTCAATCTGAGGCCGGAGGAGTTTCGCTACGGCCACAGCAAATACCTGGCCGAGCAGGAAGTGCTGGCGGCGGTAAAGCGCGGCTTGCCTGCTGTGATCGTGAATCCCACCGTGATCCTTGGCCCGCGGGACGTTCATCTCATCTCCGGATCCCTCATCCGGGAGGTGTACCGACGGTGGATCCCCTTCGCGTTACCCGGCGGGCTCAACCTCGTGGATGTAGCGGCCGTGGCGGCCGGTCACATCGCCGCGGCGGAACGAGGCCGCGTGGGAGAGCGATACATCCTGGGCGGGGTGAACCTCACCCACATGGAGCTGCTCCGAATGACAGCCCAGGTCGTGGGCCAGCGCCCCCCCATCGGGGTCCTCCCGCGCGCGTGCGTCCCGGCCCTGGCGGCCGTGTTCGAATGGGCGCAGCGGATATGGCCTCGCCCGCTTCCCATCAGCGCAGAACAGGTTCGCCTGTCCACCCGCTACTTCTTCTTCAGTAGCCGCAAAGCGGAGGCCGAACTCGGCCTCCCGCCGACGGACCCTGTGAAGGTGATCCGGGAGACGTTCCTCTGGTATCGCGATCACGGCTACCTGTAGCCCCTCGCCGAACGCGCAAAGCCCGACGCCATGGCGTCGGGCTTTGTCGTCATCCTCCAAGATCTCGTCGGCGAGAGGACCTCTCGTCGACGAACTCCGCCTGGGCGACTCACTCGACCTTGGGCAGATGCTCCAGGGCCTCTCGCACCCGCTCCACCGGATACTCGTAGTCCACCAACTCGCCGCGCAGATACGCGTCGTAGGCCGAAAGATCGAAGTGGCCGTGCCCGCTGAAGTTGAAGACGATGACGCGCGGCTCGCCCGCCTCACGGGCAGCCAGGGCCTCGTCAATGGCCGCCCGCACCGCGTGGGAGGTCTCCGGGGCGGGCACGATGCCCTCCGCCCGAGCGAACTGGAGGGCTGCCTCAAAGCAGCTCACCTGTCCGTACGCGCGGGCCTCGATCAGGTTGTTCGCGTAGAGCAGGCTGACCAGCGGAGCCATTCCGTGATACCGCAAGCCGCCAGCATGGATGCCCGCCGGGACGAAGTCGTGCCCCAGGGTGTGCATCTTCACCAGCGGCGTCATGCGGGCCGTGTCGCCGTAATCGTACGCGTAAATGCCTCGCGTCAACGAGGGGCAGGCCGTCGGCTCCACCGCGACGATGCGCGTCTTCTTCCCGTTGACCAGATTCTCTCGGACGAAGGGGAAGGCGATGCCAGCGAAGTTGGATCCGCCGCCCACGCATCCGATCACGACATCGGGATACTCGCCCGCCATCTCCATCTGCTTGAGCGTCTCCAGCCCGATGATGGTCTGATGCATCAGCACGTGGTTGAGCACCGAGCCCAGGCTGTACTTGGTGTCCTCACGGGTGGCTGCCTCCTCCACCGCCTCGGAGATGGCGATCCCCAGGGAGCCCGGCGAATCCGGGTCCTGCTCCAGGATCTGGCGCCCCGCCTGCGTCTGGTCGCTCGGGCTGGGAACCACCGTAGCGCCCCAGGTCTCCATCAGCACACGGCGATACGGCTTCTGGTGATAGCTCACCTTTACCATGTACACCTTGCACTCGATATCGAAGAACCGACAAGCCATGGAGAGAGCGCTTCCCCACTGGCCGGCACCCGTCTCCGTAGTGATGCGTGTGGTCCCCTCCTTCTTGTTGTAATACGCCTGCGCCACAGCCGTGTTGGGTTTGTGGCTGCCCGGTGGGGAGACGCCCTCATACTTGTAGTAAATGTGTGCGGGGGTGTCCAGAGCCTGCTCAAGACGCCGGGCGCGGATGAGCGGGGTCGGGCGCCAGAGCTTGTATACCTCCTGGATCTCCTCGGGGATATCGATGTACCGCTCCGCGCTCACCTCCTGCTGAATCAGCGCCATGGGGAAAAGCGGCGCCAGATCGTCCGGCCCGGCCGGCTGCTTGGTCACGGGGTGCAGCACCGGTGGCGGCGGAAACGGCAGATCGGCTATGATGTTGTACCATTGCGTCGGCAGCTCTTGCTCTGACAGGATGAACTTCGTCTGTCCCATGCTGATCTCCTCCCATTTCTCTTGAGATGATGATGGGTGATCGAAACTTCGCATCCCGGCACACTTCCCCGGGATATCGTCCATGCCCTTTCCCCCCTCAAAGGCGATCGAGGAACCGGCGGAGGCGGGGTCGAAAATCAAAAACTCCCGTCCCCGAAGGGACGGGAGCTAAACCCGCGGTGCCACCCTGCTTGGGAGATCCTCAGGGGTCTCCCCTCTCTCAGCTCGTTAACGGAAGCCACCCGGCTCAGCCTACTCAGCGCAGGAGCTTCATCGCAAAGCCCTACCGCCGTTCAGCCTGCGGCTCCCCGGCCCATTCAGTGCCAGCGCTGACGTCAGGCTCACACCCTCCCTGACTCGCTTGGTCCCGCTTCGGCACCTACTAGCCCGGTTCCTCGCCATTACCCACTATGTGCGATGTGATCTCTTCGGCAGGCCCTTTGGGCAAAGGGAGTATAGCACAAGCGCTGCCGGCTGTCAATCGCTATTCGCCTGCCTCCAGATGCGGCTTGATCTTGCTCAGCAGGCGAGCCTTGGGCATGGCGCCGATCAGGCGCTCCACCTCCTCGCCGTTCTTGAACAGGATCAACGTGGGAATGCTCATGATCCCATAGGTCGTCATCGTCGCCGGATTCTGATCGACATCCAGCTTGGCGACCTTCAGCTTACCGTCGTATTCCTCCGCGATCTCCTCCAGAATCGGGGCGATCATCTTGCACGGTCCACACCATTCTGCCCAGAAGTCGGTCAGCACCGGGATGTCCGATTGCAATACCTCTTCCTCGAAAGTCGCATCCGTTACAACGACCGGCTTAGCCATGCCTTCCCTCCTGAGACGATTCTATCCAATCCCCACCAGCGCCCTGGTACCTTCATCACCCCTTATCCACCTTGCCGGGCAGAAGATGTGGCCCTCAGGTGAGCACGCAAGGCCATAGCGGCCTCGTCTACATCCGGGATCGCGAGGGTCAAGCGCTCCAGGGGACATAAATCCGTGCGATCTCGATTGAGGATGGCGGGCACCAGCGCCTTCCAGGACGCCCGAACGCCGGCGGTTTCCAATGTCTGACGCGCCGCCTCACTGAAGCACTCGCCATAAACGGCGCTCAGGCCAGCCTGACATGCCAGGACGGCCACCGCCCGCCCCACGATCCGGTCGGCCAGGGCCGCCCCCCGCGCCGCCTCGCCCAGGCGATCCAGCGCCTCCACCAGGGGTCTAACGCCCGCCCCCCGGCTCTGGGCCAGCACACGCCCCGCCTTCACCAGGACGAACTGCGCGCCCTCCCCAGTCAACAGATCTTTGGCCTGCGCCATATCCTCTTCAAAGCTCATCGAATCCATTATACTGGCGCCCCCAACACTTGTCCAATCCCGATTCATCCGGGTATAATCGGCCCATGTCAAGGCGCTCAAGGGAAATCGCGGCAGACTTGCAGACCCACTCCACGTGCTCGGATGGGACGGACACGCCGGCCGAATTGGTGCGAAAAGCCGCCCAACAGGGGCTTCGCGCGATCGCCCTGACGGATCACGACTCGATCCTGGGGGTGGAAGAGGCGTTAGCCGCCGGCCGTGAACACGGCGTGGAGGTGGTGCCCGCCCTGGAGTTCAGCACCCAGCAGGAACCGGAACGGGGCCTGATCGACATCGACATCCTGGGCTACTGGATCAATCCCAGCGATCCCGGCCTGCGTGATACGCTGGAACGGGTGATGGCCGCCCGGCGTGAGCAGAAGATCGCGCAGATCAGGCGGCTGCAGGAACACGGGATCGAGGTCTCCGTAGAGGAGGTGCTCGCCCTGGCAGGCGGCGTGCCGGGGCGCCCACACATCGCGGAGGTGGTATGGCGCCGGAATCCAGGGCGCTTTCGATCCAAGCAGGAGATCTTCGACCAGCTCCTCTCTCCTCACAGCCCGACCTACGTTCCCCGATCCTTCTCCCTCACCGTCGAGCAGGCGATCGAGGTCATCCTGGCCGCGGGTGGACTCCCCGCCCTGGCGCATCCCGGCTTCTACACCCACATCCAGGATATCAAACGTGTGATCCGCCAACTGCAGGAGGCAGGCCTGCGAGGCATCGAGGTCTGGTACCCCTATCGGCAGGTGCATGGCGAGGAGATCCCCGCCGCACAGGCCGAGGCCATGGTCGAGCGGTTCCAAAGGCTGGCGGAGGAACTCCATCTGTTGGCCACGGGCGGATCTGACTATCACGGCCAACGCACACCCCACATCCGCCTGGGCGAGTGCGGGATGACATGGGAGGATTATCAGGCGCTGAGAGAGACGGCGAGACAAGGGATATGAAACCAACTAACGAGATGACGGAACCCGAACGCGTGGCGGAGATCTTGCGGCGGCTGGAGGAGGCCTATCCGACCGCCCAATGCGCTCTGCACCACACCAACCCGCTGGAACTCCTCGTGGCCACGATCCTCTCGGCTCAGTGTACGGACGAGCGGGTCAACCAGGTCACCCAGGAGCTCTTCCGGAAATATCCCACGGTCGAGGATTACGCCTTCGCCAACCCGGAGGAGCTGGAGCAGGATATCCGCCCAACGGGCTTCTACCGGAACAAGGCACGGCATATCCAGAACGCGGCCCGGATGATCCTCGAGCGCTTTGGCGGCCGGGTGCCGGACACGATGGAGGAGCTCCTGCAGCTCCCCGGCGTCGCGCGTAAAACGGCCAACGTCGTGCTGGGCGTCGCCTTCCACAAGGCGGAAGGCATCGTCGTGGACACGCACGTCAAACGCGTCTCCCGCAGGCTCGGCCTGACCCGAGAGCAGGATCCGAAGAAGATCGAACAGGACCTCATGCGCATTATCCCTCGCGAGCGATGGATCGACTTCGGCCATCAGATGATCTGGCACGGGCGGCAGATCTGCCAGGCCCGTAAGCCGGACTGTCCGAATTGCCCCCTGAACGACCTCTGCCCCTCAGCCGAGATGTAGCCCACTCCCTCTCCCTTCACATCTCCTCTGACGTAAGGAGGCCCAACTGATCCTCGCGGGGCAAGCCCTTCCACGCCGCCCCGGGGCGGATCAATGACGGGCCTCCGTATTTTTACGATTCGCTTACTGATTTGGTACCCACGTCCTACCCCGCGGCGCCCATACCGGGACCAGAGTAACCTGGGGATATGTCCTCCCAACAGCTAGGATGGAATGAGAAGGGATACGCACTATGATGACATCCGAAAAGGCTTATGGGAGGGGTGTAGTATGAGGAAGAGTGGGCGGCTGCCCGGAGGAGGCTGGCTGCTCCTCATCCTGATCGCGCTGTTGGCGATGGGGCCGGCAGCGTCATCAGGGATCGTTTACGCCCGGGAAGACACGGCGAAGTACGCCCCCGGGAGAGTGATCGTCAAGTTTCGATCTCGAGCGACTTCCGATATCACCGGTGAGATCCAGGCGGATCTGGGCGGCAGGCTGGTCGATGAGCTGCCGCAACTCCGGATGGCGGTTTTCGAGTTCGATCGCTTGGATGTGATGGAGGCCATACGTCGAATCGCCGCCCGGTACGACGTGGAGTATGTAGAGCCCGATTACATCGGCTACCCCACATGGGAGCCGAACGATCCGGCCTACGTCTCCGGGTACCAATGGGCGCTGTCGAAGATCCAGGCCGCTCAGGCGTGGAACTATTCTCGCGGCCAGGGAGTGATCATCGCCGTCCTGGACACCGGTGTGGATGTGAACCACCCCGACCTGCAAGGCCAGCTCCTCCCCGGGTTCAGTTACACCACGGATACAACCGATGTGACGGACCGCTGTGGACACGGGACGCATGTGACGGGGATCATCGCGGCCAAGACCAACAACGGCGTTGGGATGGCCGGGGTGGCCCCTCTGGCGCAGATCCTGCCCGTTCAGGTGATGGATCGCTACTATCCCGACCGGGGATGCTATGGGTATTACAGCGACTTCGCTCGCGGCGTCATCTACGCCGTGGACCATGGCGCACGCGTGATCAACATGAGCTTCGGCAGCACAGCTTACTCATACTCCCTGCGTGATGCTGTGGCATACGCGGCCAGCCAGGGCGTCCTCCTGGTCGCAGCAGCGGGGAATTACAACAGCGACACGCCGTTCTATCCGGCGGCATTCGAGCAGGTGATGGCCATCGCCGGCACGGACAGCAGCGATTCACGATACATATACTCGGACTTCGGCGACTGGATCGATGTCTCCGCGCCCGCCACCAAAATCTACTCGCTCTATACCGACGGCTCGACTTCCTCCTACATCTCCATGAGCGGCACCTCGATGGCCGCCCCGCACGTCGCGGCCATCGCCGGGCTCCTGCTGGCCCAGGATCCCGGACGTTCGGCCAGCGATCTGTGGACGATCCTGGAGCAGAGCGCGGACGACCTGGGGGACCCCGGCTGGGATCCCTACTTCGGGCACGGCCGGGTGAACGCCTACCGGGCACTGACCGGCGCCTGGACAACCTCGGCCACGCCAACCCCCACACCGACGGATACGCCTACGCCGACGTGGACGCCCACGAGCACCCCCACGGCCACGCCGCTGCCCACGAACACGCCCACACCCACGGCAACGCCACTGCCGACGAACACGCCGACGTGGACACCCACGAACACGCCATTGCCAACGCCTACCTTCACATCCACGCCCACGAACACACCGACGTGGACGCCTACGCCGGTACCCACTGATACACCGACGCCCACGCCGACATGGACGCCCACGTATACACCTACGCCCACGGCAACGCCGACAAGCACGCCGACATGGACCCCAACGGCGACGCCCACACACACCGCGACGCCAACACCTACCTACACGCCCACGTGGACGCCCACACCGGTACCCACCGATACGCCGACGCCTACACCGACATGGACGCCCACCTACACGCCCACGTGGACACCCACGTATACACCTACGCCCACGGCGACGCCGACAAGCACGCCGACATGGACCCCAACGGCGACGCCCACGCACACCGCAACGCCAACACCTACCTATACGCCCACGTGGACGCCGACAGATACGCCCACGCCGACGTGGACGCCCACCCACACACCGACTCCCACGTGGACGTCCACACCGGTACCCACCGATACGCCGACGCCTACACCGACATGGACGCCCACCTACACGCCCACGTGGACACCCACCGCGACGCCCACGCACACCGCGACGCCGACACCTACCTACACACCCACGTGGACGCCGACGGATACGCCCACGCCGACATCGACGCCTACGGCAACACCGACGATCGCGCCCACGTGGACGCCCGCGCCACCGGAGGCCACGCCGCCTCCGCTGCCCACGCCGATATGGACAACGCCCATGCCCGCCCAGATCGTCGCCGATCAACTGGAAGTGGGACAGCTGCGCCAGCGAGATGTGACGCGCGGGTTTGAGGACCGCACGGTCTTCCAACGCGGCGACCGGATCGCCATCCTGACCCATCTGCTGCGGAACGATCAACCCGTTGAGAACGCGATGATCCTGCTCATTATCCAGGAGCCGGATGGCGACTTCGTCCCGCTACAGGCCATCTCCGACGAGTACGGATACGCCGTCA
>JAADGJ010000093.1:0-26629 GCA_013152435.1 Chloroflexota bacterium
GTCGTGTGGGTGCCTGGTCCGCAGGAGGATTCCTGATGATTCGCCCCCTTTTCCCCCCTTTTTGTTGTAAACGTATTTCAGGACTTGACACTTCGCCTCCTCTCGCTGGTGTGACCGCCTCTTCGGGGGAGAAATGGGGGATACCTGTGCCTCATATATTTTGCTAATGTATTTCATAGTCCCCTCTTACGTTTTTCGCCTATGATAAGTGGCGACGTAAACGAGAGCGTGAGAAGTCGCTTGTCCTCGGTCATACGAGGTTGTGAAGTGGAGGAGGCATTATGCGTTTTGATCGATTTACCCAGAGGGCTCAAGAGGCCGTTCTAGAGGCCCAGAATCTGGCCCAGGAATATGGACATCCGCAGATCGAGCCGGAGCACCTGCTGAAGGCGTTGATCGAGCAGGAGGGCGGCGTGGTGCCGTCCGTGCTGAATCGGATCGGCGTGGATCCGCAGCTGGTCCTGCAGAGCGTGGAGCAGGCGCTGGCGGCGAAGCCGCGCGCGACCGGGGCGGCCGTGCAGATCGGCATGAGCCGGGAGCTGGCCGAGATCCTGGAGGAGGCGGAGGACATCGCCCAGAACATGCGGGACGAGTACACGTCCACGGAGCATTTGCTGATGGCGATGGCCCAGCCCAAGGCGGGCGCGGTGCGGGAGCTGCTGGCGCGACACGGCGTTGATTACAACGCCATCATGCAGGCGCTGGCCAGCGTGCGCGGCTCGCAGCGGGTGACCAGCCCCAACCCCGAGGCTCAGTATGAGGCGCTGGCCAAGTACGGCCGTGACCTGACCGACGAGGCCCGCAAGGGTAAGTTGGACCCGGTGATCGGCCGGGATGAGGAGATTCGCCGCGTCATCCAGATCCTGAGCCGGCGCACCAAGAACAACCCGGTGCTCATCGGCGAGCCGGGCGTCGGCAAGACGGCCATCGTCGAGGGGCTGGCGCAGCGGATCGTGCGGGGTGATGTCCCGACGACGCTGCGGGATAAGCGCATCGTCCAGTTGGACCTGGGCGCGCTGGTGGCCGGCGCTAAGTACCGTGGCGAGTTCGAGGAGCGGCTCAAGGCGGTGCTCAAGGAGATCCAGAGCGCCGAGGGCCAGATCATCCTGTTCATCGACGAGATGCATACGTTGGTGGGCGCCGGCGCAGCCGAGGGCGCCATGGACGCCAGCAACATGTTGAAGCCCATGCTGGCCCGCGGCGAGCTGCACGCCATCGGTGCCACCACGCTGGACGAGTACCGCAAGCATATCGAGAAGGACCCGGCGCTGGAGCGGCGCTTCCAGCCGGTGTTCGTCGATGAGCCCAGCGTGGAGGACACCATCAGCATCCTGCGTGGCCTGAAGGAGCGCTACGAGGTGCATCATGGCGTGCGCATCACCGACAGCGCCGTCATCGCGGCCGCGACGCTCTCGCATCGGTACATCACCGACCGGTTCCTGCCGGACAAGGCCATCGACCTGATCGACGAGGCGGCGGCCGCTCTGCGCATGCAGATCGACTCCAAGCCGGCCGAGTTGGACGAGATCGACCGGGAGATCATGCAATTGGAGATCGAGCGGGAGGCGCTGCGAAAGGAGAAGGATGAGGCCAGCCGGGAGCGCTTGCAGCGCATCGAGCAGGAGCTGGCTGAGCTGCGAGAGAAGAGCGCAGAGTTGACGGCCCGCTGGCAGGCGGAAAAGGAAGCCATCCAGAAGGTCCAGGATATCAAGAGCCAGATCGATCAGGTCCGCATCGAGATCGAGCAGGCGGAACGGGCCTACGATCTGCAGCGGGCTGCGGAGTTGCGATACGGCCGGCTGCGAGAGCTGGAGCAGGAGCTGGCCCAGGCGGAGGAGCGGCTGCGCGAGCTCCAGAGGGATGGCGCCCTCCTGAAGGAGGAGGTGGACGCGGAGGACATCGCGGCCATCGTCTCCAAGTGGACGGGTATCCCGGTGTCCAAGCTCCTGGAGAGCGAGCGAGAGAAGCTCCTGCGCATGGAGGAGCGATTGCATGAGCGGGTCGTCGGACAGGACGAGGCTATCCGGGCCGTCTCCGCAGCGGTGCGACGGGCGCGCGCCGGCCTGCAGGATCCCAATCGTCCCATCGGATCCTTCATCTTCCTGGGTCCGACGGGCGTGGGTAAGACGGAGCTGGCTCGGGCGCTGGCCGAGTTCCTGTTCGATGATGAGCGGAACATGATCCGCATCGACATGAGCGAGTACCAGGAGCGGCACACCGTCGCCCGACTGATCGGCGCCCCGCCCGGATACGTGGGCTACGAGGAGGGTGGCCAGCTAACGGAGGCGGTGCGACGGCGGCCGTACAGCGTGGTGCTCTTCGACGAGATCGAGAAGGCGCACCCGGAAGTGTTCAACGTGCTCTTGCAGGTATTGGATGACGGCCGGCTGACCGATGGTCAGGGGCGCACCGTGGACTTCCGCAATACCGTCATCATCATGACCAGCAACATCGGCAGCCAGTACATCTCGGAGCTGGTGCATGATGAGGAGGCGATGCGGCGGCAGGTGATGAACGTCTTGCGGCAGCACTTCCGGCCGGAGTTCCTGAACCGGATCGATGAGATCGTCATCTTCCATCCGCTGCAGCGGGAGCATCTGAAGGAGATCATCGAGATCCAGTTGCGACGGCTGCGGGAGCTCCTATCCGAGCGGAAGATCACCATCGAGCTGACCGATGCCGCTAAGGAGATCATCATCGACGAGGGGTACGATCCGGTGTACGGCGCCCGACCGTTGAAGCGAGTGCTGCAGCGACGTATCCAGGATCCGCTGGCTGTGAAGATCCTGGAGGGCGAGGTCCGTGACGGCGACCACGTCGTCGTGGACGCGAAGGACGGTGAGCTGACCTTCACCGTGGTCGCGCCGGAGCTGGATCGAGAGGTATGGGGCGAGACGGCATAAGCCGTTCGAGCGAGGATAAGACGGCCCAGGGATATTCCCCTGGGCCGTTTCCTTTCCAGCCGCTTTCCCTTCGGCGCGCGGCAGGGGCGAGGGTGGTTGATATCCGATCCGGAAGGGTGGCGCGAGGCGTCGTTGCGCTTACCGGACGGCGGTCGCGACGGCGTTGGAGGCCGTCTCCAGGTTGGATTGGGTGCTTTGCCCGACGGCGGAGAGCCCAGTTACCGCGATGACGAGGATCATCGCCAGGATCAGCGCGTACTCCGTGAGAGTGGATCCCTGTTCTTGGCATATTCGGCGCATAAGGTCTCTCCCGTGCTGTCTGTTCGGGGATGATGGCGTGGCGGTGTGGAAAAGGGTGCGATGGCTATTACACCCATAACGGCAATCTCCGCTTTCGTCAAGGGAGCGGAAGTACTACATCCCGCCGATGGTGAACTCCCAGACATCTCCTCAGACAAGTGTGGAGCTTACTCAGACGTCACCCACATGGAAGTGGATCGTCTCCGCCCCAACCGTTTGACGCGCACATTGTCGATGCGGCCGTGACTTCGATCGTTGGTCACGCCGATGCCGGTCCCCAGGATGGGGTGTGGGTCGTAATATTGGATCACCAACGTGCCGTTCAGGTATACCTGGATATTGTTGCCGTGTGTGACCACCCGATATCGTTGCCATCGTGTGGGATCTACGCCGATATCCGCCCACGCCAGCCAGGGCTTCCATCGCCCGTTTTGCATTTTGGCCAGCTCCAGAACGCCATCCTTTTTGGGGACGAGGGCGTAGTAGTTGTCCTTGTCCTTCCAGCGGAAGACCACTCGGGTGACATTCCAGATATGCCAGAGGCCCGGACGGTCCGTCTTCAAATCGAGGGTGTAGTCGAAGTCGGGCTCTGTGACAAAGGCGATGGCCTTGGCCCATTTCTTGCGTGAATAGAACGTGCCATCCCGATCGATCATCCACTTGCCGTGGATGAACACCCAACGCAATCGGCAGACCTTTCCACCCTGCTTGCATGCCTTCGAATGCTTACCGCTGTGACTGTCGTGGGCGTCTTCTCGTCTATTCCCCCGGCGCTTGTGGTGATCCCTCTCCTCTTCATCCCTTTCATGGGGCTCTCGGTGGCGATCGTCATCTCGACTCTTGGCGGGAGCGGCTTCCTTCTCCCCGTTATCGTTGTGCTCCTCGAAGTCATCCACCCACTCCTCAGCATCGACGGCAACGGCGACGGCCTGGGAAGCCGCCTCCAGGTTCGCATTGGTGCGCTGCCCCAGCGCGGAGACGCTAACCGCTGCAAGGGCAAGGATGGCAGATAGGATCAACGCGTACTCGGCGATACTGGCTCCTTGCTCTTGGCGGATCTTGCGCATATCCCCTCCGTAAAGAGAAACTTCCATGGATTCCCACTTGGGGATGATCTTTATTTCCCAATCAGTAGAAATAGCAATGGCTGACGGTCCCGTCAAGAGGGTAGAAGTACCGGTGAGGGACTGCCTCGCTGGACCATGGAGGCGCCATTTCCTGTTTGACGATCCTTCTGGCTCCGGGCATAATGCTGGCCACATTCCCTTCCTTGGAGGCGCGCATGACCGTACAGGCGTTGCAGATGCATCCCGATGACAACGTGGCGCTGGCTACCATGGAGTTAATGGCCGGCCAGGAGATCTCCGTCGGCGAGACGACCGTGATGCTGCGCCAAGCGATCCCCTTCGGTCATAAGTTCGCCTGTCGCCCCATCGGCCGGGGTGATGCGGTGCTCAAGTACGGCCAGCCCATCGGCCGGGCCCTCGCGGACATCGCCCCGGGCGAGCATGTTCACGTTCACAATATGGAGAGCACGCGCGGCCGCGGTGATCTGGGAGACGACGTGACACCGATCACGTCGGAGGGTGCGCTGCCTGTTGAATCCAAGATCCCATCCGTCGGAAAGCCGCCGGCTACCACGTTCATGGGGTACCGGCGCCGCGATGGGCGGGTGGGTGTGCGGAATCACGTGCTCGTCCTGGCCACCGTCCACTGCGCGAACGCCGTGGTGGATCGCATCGGCCGGATGATACCCGCCGTTGTCGCCCTGCCGCACGCATATGGCTGCTCCCAGCTGGGGGATGATCTGGCTCAGACGCGACGTGTGCTGGAGGCATACGCGAGCCATCCCAACGTCGGCGCCGTGTTGCTCATCGGCCTGGGCTGCGAGTCGATCCCCACGATCGAGATGGCGGAGGAGCTGGCCGGGCGGGGGATCATCGTGCAGCGCCTGACGATCCAGGAGGAGGGAGGGAGCCTGACGACGTACGAGAGGGGATTGGGGATCGCCCGTGAGCTGTTGCAGGAGGTCTCCAACGCCCGGCGGGAGCCGGTATCCCTCTCCGAGTTGACCGTGGGGGTGGAGTGTGGCGGCTCCGATGCCTGGTCCGGCGTGACGGCTAACCCCGCTGTGGGCGTGGCCAGCGATCTCGTCGTGGCTGCGGGCGGGACGGTGATCCTATCCGAGACGCCGGAGTTCATCGGCGCGGAGCACCTGTTGGCTGCTCGGGCGGCTTCGCCCGAGGTGGCCCGGCAGATTCTGGAGATCGTGGCCCGGCGTGAGGAGGGGGTCCGGCGTATGGGGGTGGATATGCGCGGGGCGAACCCCACGCCTGGAAACATCGCCGGTGGGCTGACCACCATCGAGGAGAAGTCGTTGGGCACCATCTCCAAGGGGGGAAGCTCGCCCATACAGGAGGTGGTGGGATACGCCCGCCGTCCGACCCGACGAGGGCTGGTGATCATGGATACACCCGGCAACGATCTGCAGTCGGTGACGGCGATCGTGGCCGGCGGCGCTCAGGTGGTCGTGTTCACCACCGGACGCGGCACGCCCACAGGGAACCCCATTGCCCCGGTCATCAAGGTGGCCACCAACACGCCGATGTACGAGCGGCTGCGGGATGATATCGACGTCAACGCCGGCACGGTACTGGCGGGTGAATCGCTGGCGGATGTGGGACGGCGCATTTTCGAGGAGATCGTGGCGGTGGCCAGCGGCCGACAGCCGGCGGCTGAGATCTGGGGGCATCGGGAGTTCGCCATTGAGACGATCGGGCCTCGGGTATAAAGGGGAAAGGTGCAAGGGGGTTATATGGCTCGTGCCATGTACAGATCGCCCAGCTCGAAGCCCAGCCGCCGGTAGTAGCCGCGTGTGCCGATGGCGGCGATGACGGCGATGCGGCGGTACCCGGCCCGACGCGCCTGTCGGATCGCCTCCTCCACGAGTCGGGTGCCCAGTCCCCGGTGTTGCGCCTCTCCGGCGCTCTCGTCGCCGATCCCCAAGGCGGGGCCGTAGACGTGCACCTCACGGATGACGGCCGCGCCGCGCAGTTCCTCCGGCTGCTCACCCGCATCCAGATCGGGCTTCGGCAGCGAAAGGCGCAGGAATCCGGCCAGGTGATCGTCCCCGGTGGCGAAGCTGATGAATCGCTCCTCTGTGGCATCCGTCCAGTATCGGATGACCTCCATGTGGAGCTCCTCGTCCGCTACCGATCGGCCGCGCACCTCTCGGCACCGGATGCATTGGCAGCGCAGGCCGCGTTGGGCCATCTCCCGTTGCACTACCTGCCGCAGGTTGGACGTGCGACTGCCCGCCACGATGTTCTGAGCCGGGATGTCTCGGACCACCCGGTTCAGACGACAGTATCGCGGCACCAGCGTTTTGCACGCTGCCAGCAGGTCTACCAATTCCGCCTCCGCGTAAGGCCGATAGCGACCGCGCTGCCACTCCTCGTATAGGTCCGTGTCCGGCAGGAGCATGCACGGGTAGATCTTCAGTTCGTCGGGGCGCAGGGCGGGGTCGATCCAGAGCCGGGCGAAGTCCTCTCGGTCCGACTCCGGCGTCGCCCCCAGCAGGTTGGGCATCCAGTGCAGGTGGATCTTGAAGCCGCCCAGGCGCAGGAGCCGCACGGCTCGCCGCACATCGTCCACGGTATGGCCGCGTCGGTTCCGCTGGAGGATGCGGTCGTCCAGGCTCTGTACGCCCATCTGCACCTTGGTGACGCCCAGTCGGCGCAGCCAGAGGATCTCCTCCGGCGTCACCCAGTCGGGCCGGGTCTCGATGACCAACCCCACGTTGCGGTGGAGGGCCTCCTCGTTCCAGCGTTGGGCCTCCTCCAGCGAGGGCGCCTCTCGGCCATTGAGCGCGTCCAGGCACCTCCGGATGAACCACTCCTGGTAGGCACGAGGATAGGCCGACCAGGTGCCCCCCAGGATCAGCAGCTCTACTTTGTCCACGGTGTGGCCGATGGTCTCCAGGCTCTCCACGCGCCCCGCCACCTGGCGGTATGGATCGAACTCGTATTGGAGGGCCCGCATGGCTCCCGGCTCGTCGCTCAGGTAGCTCTTGGGCATGCGCACGTCGGTGGGGCAGAAGATGCACTGGCCGGGGCAGGGCGCCGGCTTGGTGAGTACGGCCACCGGCGTCACCCCGGAGGCTGTGCGCACCGGCTTCATCTGCAGCCGTCGGAGCATCTCCCGCTCGAAGGGCAATCGGCCCTGGTCGACGAAATATCGATATGCCTGCACCAGTTGAGCCTTGGTAAAGTGCTCGCCTGGGCGGGGCGGATGCTCGTTCAGCGCCATCGAGAGCACGCGCTCGGTGAACGGCTGCGCCTCTCGCACGGCCGTGAGGATGGCCCACAGGGCATCCTCGTGTTCCGCCGGATCGAATGGCTGGCCGCGCGTCTGCAGCCACCGCTCCTGGGCGGCCTCCACCCGCCGTGCCCGCTCGTCCATGTTATAATGCGTCATGATTCGGTACACTTCTTCCCGCTATGAGGATCGTGCGCGATGGACCCCCAGGTCGTGCGGCGCCTTCTACAGCTGAATCGAGCCTTCTATGACCGGCTGGCCGAGCCCTTCGCCGCCAGCCGGCCCGGGCTGCTGCCCGGCGTCGAGCGGCTGCTGGCCTATGTGCCCGACGAAGGCGCTCTACTGGATGTCGGCTGTGGCGCCGGCCAGCTCGCCGTGGCCCTGGATCGGCTGGAACGCCACGTTCGGTACGTCGGCGTGGACGCCAGCGAGGAGGTGATCCGATTGGCCCTTCAGGTCGCCTCCTCGCTCTCCCATGTCTCCGCTCAGTTCCTGGTGCGCGATGTGGCGACGCCCGGCTGGACGCAGGGTCTGCCTCGTCAGCCGTTCCGGACGGTGGCGATGTTGGCGGTCCTGCACCACATCCCGGGTATGGACCTGCGCGTGCGCCTGCTGCGGGATGTGGCCGGGTGCCTGGCGCCCGGTGGATCCATCCTCGTCTCCACCTGGCAGTTCCTCAATAGTCCACGGCTGCGGCGCCGCGTGCAACCCTGGTCGCGGATCGGCCTGAGCCCGGGCGATGTGGAGCCCGGGGACTATCTGCTGGACTGGCAACGTGGCGGCCATGGCCTGCGCTACTGCGCTCTGATCGACGCGGATGCCCTTCGTCAGCTGGCGGAATCCGCCGGCCTGCGCGTCGTAGAGACGTTTCATGCAGGTCGCGATGATCTGAACCTATGCGCCATGTTGCGTCATGCGACACGATCCGCATGAACATTGTAGCACAGATCCTCTACAGGACATAAAAAACGGCGATTGCCCATGCCTGCCGCGAATGCGTCGCATCGTGGGTGATCACCGCACAAAAAGCCCCTCCCTGTATCCCCGCCGGGTTGTGCGAGGTGCGGGAGGGGCTTCCCTTTTGCCTGGGCGCGGGCCGTCTATCGTGGGTCACGCTGCCACGGCTTGGGCGGCGACCGGTAAGGCGATGTAGAAGGTGCTTCCCCGGTTTGCTCCGTTGCTCGTGGCCCAGATCCGTCCCCCGTGCTTCTCCACGATCTCTCGACATAGCGCGAGCCCAATCCCCATACCCCCGAAGCGGCGGGTCATGCTGCCGTCCACCTGATAGAACCGGTCGAAGATCTTGTCCAATTTGTCTGGAGGGATCCCGACCCCTTGATCGGACACGGAAATGATGATCTCCGAATCCTCTTGCCAGGCTCGCACGCGCACTTCGCCACCTTCGGGGCTGAACTTGATGGCGTTGTCCAGCAGGTTGTCCATGGTCTGCCCCAGCAGTTCGGGATCTCCCAGGATGGAGGGCAGATCGGGGGGCACATCGAGCTGTAAATCGACCCTCGCCCTCTCGGCTTCCCGCTGCCAGACGGTGAGAATGTCCTGTAGCCAGTTCGCCGGATTCAGCTCGATCTTTTGGAAGGTGCTCGCGTCCAGCGCCTGCAACATCAGCAAGCGGTTGACCATGAGATGCAGCCGTTCAGCGCTCTTGTGTATGATGTGGATGGCCTCCGCCTGTTGGGGGGCGAGCGTGCCCAGATGTCCCTCTTGCAGCAGCTCCGCGTAGCCACGGATCAGGGTAAGCGGGGTCCGCAGCTCGTGGGAGACGTTCTGGATCATCTCCTCCCGCGCCTGGAGCGCCTCTTTCAGTTGCTCATTGGTCTCGTGCAGCGAGGCGTACAGGCGTGCGTTCTCCAGGGCGACGGCCGCCTGTCCGCCGAAGGCCTCCATGACCTCTTGCTCCGCGGCGGACCAGAAGTGAGGAGCGTTGTAGCAGCAGACGACCACGGCGATCACCCGGCCTTCGTACACCAGAGGGCACACCGCGATCGCCTTGGAGCCTTCGGCCAGAGCCAGCCTCCGCAGGGATGAAGTGTCCGGCAGCTTCTCTGTTTCGGGGATCAGGACGGGGGCGGTTCGACCCGTCAGCCACTCCTCCGGCAGATCTCGGGCCGAGGTGATCGCCTGGGCCCCGCGTTCCGAGGCGAATCCATGGGACCACGCGCACTCCATCGTGTCGTCGGGATTCCGCAGATAGAGGGCCGCCCGGTCTGCGTCGCTGAGCGTCAGAGCGCCCTGTCCGATCGCCTGCAGGACCTCGTCCATGCTGTGTGGACGGTTCAGGGCGTCGCTAAGATCGGCCAGCCGGCGCATTAGCTCGACGTGGGCTCGCGTCTCTTCCAGCAACCAGAGCCGCTCCGCGGCCGCCCCGATCTGTCGCCCGACCATCTCCGCCAGGGCGATCTCCTCGTCACTCCAGACGCGAGGCTGCGAGGATGCGATGCTCAATCCCCCGATGGAGCGGCCGTCCACCCGGATGGGGACGGTGAGGGAGGCCCGGATCCCGAATCGGGTAAGCAGCGGGGCGAGGGCATCGCAAGGCTCCGAGATGGGCTTCTGCCAGTCCTCTATCGTGAGCAACTTGACGTCGCCCGGCTCCCGTGATGGGAGCATACAGGCGATGGCCGGGCCGACCTCTCGAGGGAGCCCACGCAGGACGTACAGGGCATCGGGATGACCCTTGGCGGAGCCCCTCATCTTGGCGGCTCGACGTATCCATGCGGCGCCCATCTTCAGTTCGAAGGCTTGCAGGATGTGATCCAGCGTGGTCCGTAGCAGGTCCTGGAGGTTCAACGTACTGGTCGCGTGGGCGATGATGGCGTTCAGCGCCTGTTGATGAGTGGCCCAGCGGCGGATTTCCTCCTCCGTCTTTCGGTGTTCGGTGATGTCTCGCGCGCTGAGGACGACCCCGCTGATCATGGGGTCATCAAGCCAGTTACTCGTGCGAACTGCCAGCACGCGCCAGGAGCCGTCTTTGTGGCGGGCGCGCACCTCTACGGATTGAGTGAGGCCGGAGTATCGGCAGACGTGGCTGAGGGACTCCAGGGCGCGAAGGACGTCCTCAGGATGGATGAGCTGGGTGGCCTCTTGCCCGACCAGCTCGTCCGGCTCGTATCCGAGCACTTGTCGGACGGAAGGGCTGACATAGCGCAAGATATGGTTGCAATCCGCCAGCGCGATGATGTCGGAGGTATTTTCGATGATAGCCCTGAAAAGGGCCTCCCGGGATCGAAGCGCATCGTGCAGCTGCGCGTTGTGGATCGCGATGGCAGCCTGTGGGGCGATCGCTGTGATGAGCGCCTGATCCTCCTCGGTGAAGGTGTTGGGGTCGGGGGATTCGGCGACGAGCGCTCCGATCACTTTATCCCGCGCGATGAGCGGCGCCGCGATGACGCAACGGGCATCGGGAGAGAGGGGGGAGGGCGTTTTCGTCCTGTCGGTGTCCAGAAGGAGGATCGGCCGTCCGCTTTGCATGACCCACCCGGCCACGCTGTCCTGCGGCACGGCCGCTTCCTCGCGGCATCTGTTCTCATCCGCAGCTTCCGAGAGGGAGGGCTCCTCGACGTTGAAGCGGACGCGCGCACACAGCGTGTCCCCCTCGCGCATGACCACAGTGACCATGGGCGCGTGGATCAGGGCGGCCGTCTGGCGGGCGACCTGCTGGAGGCACTCGGAGGAGTCCAGGGTCAGGATGGCCTGCCCGATCTCCCGCAATGTATCCAGCGTCGTGATCTGGCGTCGCAGTTCCTCCTCTCGCTCCACGCGCTCGGTTACATCCTCGATGACGGTGATCGTGCCCACGATGCGGTCGCCCTCCACCAGAGGGGCGATCCGGGCGCTTTGAGGCATGTGGGCGATGTGTTTGCAGCCCCCACTGGGAGGCATGGGGAGAAGGTAGAGGTGTATTCGGTGGGCCAGGATCGTCACCTGCCCGTTCAGAGCTTGTTGATAGGCCTTATCCAGTCCCCGGGCGGCCAAATCGGGATAGGCTTCCAGCAGGTGGCGCCCGACCATCTCCGTCGCGCTGCGACCGCTGTGTGTGGCCAGCCAATGATTCCAGCTACGGATAATGAGCTTGTCGTCTGTTGTAAAAATCCCCTGAGGGGCAAGACTTTCCAGCCATTGGAGCATTGCCCTGTCCAGGTTCACCATGACTCCTCCGATTCGCCTTTGATGCGTTGTGTGCAGCAGCGAAGCCTCTTTGCTCAGCAGTAGAGGCACTGTTGAGTCTCCAGGGTGATATCTGGCTGTAGAGCATTCCGTTGATGGCCGGGGACGGATGAGCGCTCCTGGTTCCTCCTATCCCTCCCATAGGGCGAGGGGCTCTCCTCCTGCATCTCTCCGGTTTCCGGCGTGAAAGTCCTCCTGTTTGTCCGCGTTCAGGCGTGATATCGCCCTTCCAGCAGGCGTTTCAGGGCGGGTTCGCCCAGCAGGATGACGAGGCATCCTGCTATCGTGGCTTCCTGCAACTGAAACGTTGTGAACGCGATCAGTACGTGGCTGGGTGCTTCCTCATCTGCGGCTATGGTTTTGAGCAGAGCTTCAAATCCCGTCGTGTGCAGGTGGGGGGCTGGCGGGTGAATGCGCGCCTGGAGCTGTTCTCCGAATGCTTGAAGGCACGCGTTGACCAGCTCATTTCCCACCTCTGTCACCACCTCCTGGTCCGATGCATCCAGGCGATCCAGGGGGGGGCGGGTTTTGGCCAGCTGCCCCACGAGCTTGATCGCCTCGGCGCGCTGGAATAGTGCAAACGCATTGCCCTCAATGGCTCCGGTGAAGGCGAGATGGATGGCCAGGGTTTCCTCCCCTGCGTAATCGGAGAGCATCGCATGCGTCTCAGCAGTGGGATGCACGGCCACATCTGGCACCGCGATCGAGACGTGCTGTCCTGTCAACTCTGAGAGCGATACAGCAGCTCGCCCGCAGGCGGTACAGATGAGTTTGGCTAGCGCATCGCGCTGATGTTTGGCCACGGGCATGGGGCCCTCCTCCTTATGGTGTTGCAACATCGCTCGTCCGCTTGCGGGTGGCCTGATGATAGCTCAGGAGGCCTCTCGCTGGTGCCCGGCTGTTGGGCGGGTGTCCTGCCAGGTGAGCGATCGAGGTTGTGTGTCGGGGGCGAGAGCTGAAGTGCGACGGGCGAGAGGGCTGCGATGGCGATGGATGCCCCCGGGCTGTTCCACGTGTGTTATCTTTGACAGGACACGGGCCCTGTGAGCGCCGGGCGGTGTGAGTTCGGGAGGGCCAAGCCAAGCCCAGTGAGCCCTCGTTGGGTTATAGCTGTGCGCCTTTGATCCTTTGCCGCGTCATGCTTCGACGGGCGGAAAGCTGGCACGCGATACGCTGAGAAGCCTTCCCAGATCCATGTCGATCCGGCTGATCCGATCTCTCTTGGTAAGGTGTACCCGATTCACGCGATCGCTGACGCGGTGTCGCTTCATCTACCGTCCTCTGCTCTTCCCCGCGTGCTGGCAGGCGGATCCCTGATCCGACGTCGGTAGCTACTGGATCAGGGATGCATCTCCGGATAGAGAGAGCAGCTGTTGCAACACGGGAATCAGCTCGGTGCCTATCCTATGCTTGGGGATGTAGGCGCTGGCCCCGGCCGCCTGGGCGCTCATACGGTATTCCGCGTCCTCATGGATGGTGATGATCACCACCGGGACGTCCGGGACGAGCTTCTTAAGGCGTCGCGTGGCCTCGATGCCGTCGATCCCCGGTAACCCGATGTCCATCAGAACGACGTCCGGCTGCTGTCTGCTGGCCAGGGTGAGCGCTTCCTCTCCGCTTGCTGCCTTCTGACAAAGGCAGCTCGGGAAGACGATGCGAAGCCAGTCGTGCAACGCGTCCCGTATCTTCGCATGGTCATCCACGATCAGGATAGTGGGATAGGTGGTGGTGAGATCTTGCGTTCTGCTTTCCATGGCTGCTATACCCCCAACCACAGGCATGATCAGTCCCCTCTTCGCGTGGTCGTGGTGAAGATGGACGATCCTTCGTGGGGAGGACATCCTTCTGCTCCTGGAAGGCCAACCCAAACATCCGGCGATGCAATAAGAGCAGATCTTAACCACTGTAGTATACGTCGTTTCATATAGGATGTCTGTCGGGGAATTTTGACATCTTGATGAGGGGAGATTCGGATATCTCGGGGAAGAGAGACGGGTGTTGTGATGGCGCAACTTCGCTGCGCCACCGCAACACCCGTCGTGAGCTCCCCCTCTCCCGTGCTTAAGGAAAGAGGGGCGGAGAGGTGAGGCCCGTCCGAGGACGGGCCTCCCAAGGCCGGGCGTCTGATCGTAACGAGATGGGTATGGCTGTGCGTCGACTCACGCCCAGGTAGAGCCCCGCGCCGGGGGACAGGATTACTCCAGAGAGGTCAGGCCGTGTTGGATGGCGAATTTTACCAGGCCGGGCAGATCATGGATGTCCAACTTCTGCATCAGACGGCTGCGGTACGTCTCCACGGTCTTGGTGGAAAGGGAGAGGATATCTGCGATCTCCGCGCTGGACTTCCCCTCCACGACCAGTTGAAGGATCTCCCGCTCGCGTGCGGTCAGGCGTTGGAGAGGGCTTGTGGACGAGCCGGACTCGCGCAGCTGCACGTATTCCTCGATCACCGTCCCCACGATACGCTGGCTCAGGTAGCGTTGCCCGGCGTAAACGGCGCGCACGGCCTCCACCACCTCCTGCCCGGCCGATTCCTTCAGCAGATATCCCTGTGCCCCGGCTTGCAACGCCCGATAGATATGCTCGCTCGTGGCGTGCATGGATAGAATGACCACCTGCGCGTCAGGGCACACCTGGAGGATCTGATGTGTGGCCTCGATGCCGTTCAGCAAGGGCATGGCAATGTCGATGACGATGACATCCGGCTGCAGTGCCTGAGCCAGGCGGACGGCCTCGCGCCCGTCGGTCGCGTCCCCGGTGACGGCGATATCCCCTTGAGCTTCCAGAATGAGGCGCAGGCCATCGCGAACCACCGCGTGATCATCAGCCAGGAGAACACGAATGGTCACGACTCGCCTCCTGCAAGCTCGATTCCCTTGTCAAGCTTACCAATGGGGGCATTATAAATATAGATCCATGTGGACCTCCCTGACAAGCGTACCGGGGTACGAAACGACGGACAAGCCCCCACGGAGGCGAGCGGGAATGCTTGCAAAGTGCAAGGGCGCCGGTCGGATCGGTGGCTATTCTGCATTATCTTGTGCTTGCGGGAGGGTGGGGAATCTCGATGATGACCTGGGTTCCCTTGCCTGGCGCGGCATCGATCCTCAGTTGCCCGCCTACGGCCTCCGCTCGTTCCCGCATGATATGCAGTCCCCATCTCCCCTCCCCTCCGTGTTGCCGCATTGCGGCGAAATCGAATCCCACACCGTCATCAGCGATCACCAGACGAGTCATGTCCTCCTTGCTCTCCAGGGAGATGGTCACCTGCTGGGCCTGCGCGTGTTTGGCGACATTGGTGAGGGCCTCCTGGGTGATGCGAAAGAGGGCGGTCTCCGTGTCCGGGGGGAGCCGCGGGGCGTCCTCCTCGCCGAGGACCTGAATGTGGAGGCCCGTGCGTTGGGCGAAGCGGTGGGCGAACCAGCGGAGGGCCGGGAGAAGCCCGTAATCGTCGAGGACGGCGGGCCGAAGATCGGCCATGACATCTCGAATGCTCTGAGTGATCTCTTCCACCAGGGCGATGGCGTCGTCGATGCGAACGGAGAAGAGATCCTCGTCCGCCAGAGATAGACGTGAGCGAAGGGCGGACAGGCTGATGCTCAGGGCGGTGAGGTTCTGACCGACGCGATCGTGAAGCTCCCGCGCCAGGCGACGGCGTTCGGCCTCCTCGATCTGATCCAGTTGTTTCGCCAGGGCACGCAGCTGTTCCCGCTGCTCCCGGATCTCCTGAAAGAGCTGAACCTGATGCAGGGCGATGGCCAGCGAGTTGGCCACCTCGCGAGCGATCTCCACGTCCTCGTCCGTGAACGCTGTGGGCTTGTCAGCTCCCAGGCAGAGGCTGCCGATGAGCTTGCCCTGGACGATGAGTGGGATCGCGAGGTAGGAGCGGGCTCCAGCCCTTCTCAGGAATTGGATTGTGGGAGGCAACGGGGGAGGGATGTCCTGGAGATCATCGATCCGGTGGATGATCCCTCGGCTGAGCTTCTCGATGATGCGTTCGAGGCCCTGGAACGGCAACGACCTCCCGGTGAGAGACCAGCTTTCGGCGTCCAGGCTGGTCGCGAGGGGGATGATCCGCTTCGTCTCGAAGTCGAAGGAGGTGATAGAGGCTCCCATACAGGGGATCAGATCCCGCACGCGGCTTAGAGCGGCCTGGGCGGTGTCCTCTGGCGATTGGGCGGCCAGGATCGCCTGATCGATCTCCCTCAGGATGCGCAGCCGTTCCGCCAGCCGCCGGTGGCGCGCCTCCGATTGGGCCAGGGCCGCCGTTCGCTCGGCAACCCGCCGCTCCAGCGTCTGGTAGCGTTGGATGTTGCGCAGCACCGGCGCCAGGAACCCGGCGGCCGTGCTCGTCAGGCGCTGCTCCTTGCGTAGCGTGCTCCCTGATTGTCGGCTGATCACGCAGAGCGTCCCGTAGAGGCTTCCCTCAAAGGAGATGGGCACCCCGTAACGCGATAGGGTTTCGTCCTCCTGGGAGGGGATCCCCCGCTCTTCCAGCCAGCGCCAGAGGTCCAGTCCCAATGGTACATACAGGTCGTCTGGGACCTTGCAGCCGATCGTCTCGGTGAGCTCTAGCCTCTTCCTCTCCTCGTCCACCAGGAATAGGTAGGCCGCCGAAGGCTGGATCACCTCCCTTAGCCAGCTCATGAAGGTAGCCACCTCATGAGCCGGGTCTAACGTGTTTCCAAGGGCGATACTCAATCGATAGAGATGTTCTAAGTATGGACGACTACTCACGGTAAACTGCTCCGTTGCTCCTTGTGGCGATTCCCGTTGCCTGCTCGTTTCTCCACGGTCCGGCTTCAGGCGACCCTCCCAACCGGTTGAGATGGTCACCTGGTTGACCTTTGGGGCACGCCAGTGGCAAGCGGAGCTCCTATGCTCTCTTTCCGGCGGCGACTCTGCCGCCGATACCGGTCCCGTGTGCGAGCTTGGGGTTCTTCCTTGTGATCTCTCAGCGTGTTCTCCGCAGGGGTTTAGCTGTCCAGCGGGTGGCGATCAAAGAGCGAGAACGCTCCTCGTAGCAAACCGCCGACTCTTGGCCCCTCCTGCTCGGAGATGGTGTATTCTCGGATCTCGTTGCTGTGGGCGCTGCCGCGGGCGCTCAACACCGTGATCGCCCGCCGGATCTGGGTCCCCACCGGCACGTATCGCAGGGCGATGAGGTTGTCGGCGATGTGGGAGATACCGCGACCGGACAGGACGAGATCCGCTCCGAACATCTGGCTGATCTCGGCCGTCATCATGGTGGTGATGCCCCGATCCTTGAACCACTGCACCAGCGAGTATACGTAGTTGAAATAGCGATCCGCGTCCCGTTTGGCGCCGGCTTCCAGATCGCTGATGCTGTCGATGACCACCCGGCGGGCACCAATCCGCTCGATCGTGTCCACGATCTTGAGCGTGTGCTCGTCGATGTCCAGCTCCACCGGGGATGCGTAGAACACGTCCACCGCCCGTCGGGCCTGAAGTTCCTCGATCTCGAAGCCGAAATTCCGCGCGATCTGGGCCAGCTGATTGGGATCCTCCTGGAACGAGATGTAGGCGCCTGGCTCGCCACTGCGAGCGCTGAGCAGCAGGAAGTGGAGGGCGGTCACGGTCTTGCCGACGCCTGGGTCCCCGGCTATCAAGGTGGTTGTGCCGCGCAGCAGACCGCCGTGGAGCATGTTGTCCAGGCCGGGGATGCCTGTGCGCGCCCGTTCCCGGCTCACGGTGTAGCGCGCCGGGGCAGGGGGGGTGACGAACCGTGGGAAGACGACGATCCCGTCCGATGTGATGCGGAAGGAGTGCTCGCCGGAGCGGTAATCGCTGCCCCGTAGTTTGCGCACGCGCAGGCTGCGGTAATCGCGCAGGCCGATGGGGTGGTTGGTGAGCTCGATGATGCCGTCCACAACACCTGCCTCCGGCTCGCCGAGGAGATCATCGGCCTTATATTCGCCCACCAGCAGCGCGGTGCACGGCAGGGTGGCCAGGTTGGCGGCCAGCTGATAAAGCGCTCGCCGCAAACCGGCCGGGGATTCGGCTACGTCATGCAGAGCTTTGAAGCTGTCGATAACCAGCATGGCTGGTTGCACCCGGGTGGCCAGCTCCACCACTCGGGCGAGCGCCTTCTCTCCGTTACCCGTCAGCAGCAGGGGGCCGATGTCCTCGTAGATCACGGCCGTGCCCGCTTTGTCCAGGTCGAAAAAGGAGAACTCCTGGGTGAACTGGATGATCCTGGACATCGGCTCGGACAGGGTGGTCACGATGAGCACCTTGTTCTCCGGCGTCGCGTTGCCGTAGGCGATCTGATGCGCGAGAACGGTCTTGCCGCTTCCCGGCACCCCGCCGATAAGGGTGATGCTATTTTTGGGCAATCCCCCGTTCAGGATGCTATCAAGATTGGGAACATGAGTTGGAATCCTCTCCATGCAACTCCTCCTTGGCCTGGGCCAGCAACCGATCGATCATCTCCAAAAGCGCCTCCTGTCGTAGTGGTTTTAGAAGGAACCCGTCACCACCCGCCTGTGCAGCTCGCTCCTCCGCCAGGAGCAGCGTGAAGAACAGCACGGGGATATGACGAGTGGCGGGGTCGCTCTTGAGTTGACGACAGACCTGGAAGCCGTCCATCATAGGTAATAATACTTCCAAAATGATCAGGTCGGGCGAGCGAGTCTTCGCTCGTTCGAGTACAGCCACACCATTGTCGACGAACTCCAGATCGAAACGTTCCTCCAGCGCCCGTGTCAACGCATCACGCATGAATGGATCGCGCTCGGCTATGAGAAGGAGCGGTCGAATCTCGTCATGTCTCTTCATAGCCTCACCTTCCGGTAGCGCTACACTCAACCGTGCTCGTTGCGAAGACGTGACACCTGTCTTATAAAAGGCACAAGATATGCGGCCGGTTTCTATACCGGCCGCATGGTGGCGGATAAGAAACCCGCTTTTCGTTCCTCCACGGTCAAATGTGGAGCTACCCGCTTGTTAGCTGTCTCAACAGATGCGGGGGAGCATCTCTCCTGCGAGCATGTCCAAAATGCGCGTGCCGCCGATGGGGGTGCGCAGCGTCACCTGCCCGCCCGGGCCGCCCGTCACCCGGCCGACGACGGCCGCATGCTCCCCATAGGGGTGCGCGTGCATGGCCCCGAGAATCGCCTCGGCGGCATCGGGCGCCACGCATGCCACCAGCTTTCCTTCGTTGGCCACGTACAATGGATCAAACCCCAGCATCTCACAAGCCGAACGGACAGCGGGCTGTAGTGGGATGCGCTCCTCCTCCAGCTCGATAGAAACACCGGATTGCATGGCGATCTCGTTTAGCGTCGTTGCCAAACCGCCACGGGTGGGATCTCGCAGGACGTGCACCGCCTCGGGGGCGGCCTCCAGCATGGCCGCGACCAGCCCGTTCAGCGGCGCCACGTCGCTGCGGAGCTCCGTCTCAAAGCCGAGCCCCTCTCGCTCACTCAGAACGGCGATGCCGTGATCTCCCAGCGTGCCGGATACCAGGACGACGTCGCCCGGGCGGGCATTGGCCCCGGAGATGTCCACGTCGGCGGGGGCCCAGCCCGCACCGGCCGTGGTGATGAACATCCCGTCAGCGCTGCCCCGCTCCACCACCTTCGTGTCACCGGCTACGACGGCAACGCCCGCCTCGGCCGCGGCCTCCCGCATGGAGCGCACGACTCGTTGCAGCGTCTCGATGGGAAGCCCTTCCTCCAGCACGAAGGCGGCGGTCAGCCACAGTGGGCGTGCACCCATCATGGCCAGATCGTTGACGGTGCCGCACACGGCCAGCCGGCCGATATCCCCGCCCGGGAAGAAGAGGGGCTGTACCACATGAGCGTCCGTGCTCAGCACCAGGCGACCATCGCCATCGGGCAGGGATAACACGGCGCCGTCGTTCAACTGGCTCAGCGTCGGGTTGTTCAGGTCGGCCAGGAACACCTGGCGGACCAGATGATGGCTCATGCGCCCGCCGGAGCCATGGCCCAACACGATGCGATCCAGTGTCGTGTCCGGCAGGGGCACCGGGCAGCTGAGCCCTTCAAAGTTCAGATCAGCCTGTTCACTCATCCGGAAAGAACTCCTTACCCCTCACGCGTGAGCCCTTTACGCTTCGTCCCGTACGCCTTGCTTTGCGCGCTTCCCGTAGCGGTAGTACGCGGCGCATGCCCCCTCGGACGAGACCATCGTCGCCCCCAGCGGGTGCATGGGGGTGCACTCGGTCCCGAAGGCGGGGCATTCATACGGCTTCTTGCGCCCCTGCAGCACCAATCCGCTGATGCAAACGGATGACTCCTGCGTCTGGATATCATCCAGTGCGAATCGCCGCTCGGCGTTGAAGTCGGCGAACTCCGGACGCAGCTGCCACCCGCTGTCCGGGATGACGCCGATGCCCCGCCACGCCCGATCGCATGGCTCAAAGACCCGGGCGATCAGCTCCTGGGCGGGCCGGTTCCCCTCTCGCTGCACCGATCGACCGTAGGCGTTCTCCACCTCGTATCGGCCGGCCTCCAACTGGCGTACCGCCATCAGCAGCCCGCGCAGCAGGTCGACGGGCTCGAACCCGGTGACGACGATGGGGACCCGGAATCGCTCGGCCAGCGGCTCATACTCCCAGTACCCCATGACGGTGCACACATGCCCGGCTGCCAGGAATCCCTGCACCCGATTCCCGGGCGAGGAAAGGATGGCGGTGATGGCCGGGGGCACCCGCACGTGCGAGACAAGCATGCTGAAATTGGTGATGTCCTGTTCCTTAGCCTGCCAGACCAGCATGGCGTTCCCCGGGGCGGTGGTCTCAAACCCGATGGCGAAGAAGACCACCTGGCGCTCCGGATGCTCTCGGGCGATCTTCAGGCACTCCAACGGGGAGTAGACGATGCGCACGTCGCCCCCCGCTGCCTTCACCCGGAAGAGATCGCTGTGGGAGCCGGGCACGCGCAGCATGTCCCCAAAAGTGCAGAAGATCACCCCCGGCTGGGAGGCGATGGCGATGGCCTTGTCGATCAGCTCCAGCGGGGTCACGCACACCGGGCAGCCGGGACCGTGTACCAGCTCGATCTCGGAGGGCAGCAGCGCGTCCAGCCCAAACCGCATGAAGGCGTGGGTCTGTCCGCCGCAGATCTCCATGATCGTCCACGGCCGGGTGATGGTCGCGCTCAGCTCATCTACCAGTTTGTGCACCAGCTCCGGCTGGCGGAATTCATCTACGTATCTCATGGCGATGCCCCATCCTCTGCCGGGTCGGCCTCGTCCTCCAGAGACGCCATCTCACGCAGCAAGGCCAGGGTCTCCTGTGCCTCCTTCTCATCTAGCCGAGAGATGGCGAACCCGGCGTGGACGATCACGTAGTCGTTTACCTGCGTCTCCGGCACATAGGCCAGGCATACTTCCTTGATCACCCCTCCGAAATCCACCTGGCCCATCCGTACGCCGTCTTGCTCATAGATTTTTTTTACACATCCAGGTATACCCAAACACATGCGATTTGCTCCTTACAATACAGTTACAATGGGGATAGACGACTGCCGAGGGACGAACGCGTTTGGATTTTCTTCTTTGTCATTCGCCAATTGCCCTCCGTCGTTCGTCGCTCTTCAGCCGTGCGTTCGCTACGGCCGCCTGACCCAGCGAGAGCCCGCCGTCGTTCGGCGGCACCAGTCGGTGCGTATATACCGTGAACCCCGCCGATTCCAGGCGGGCCAGCGTTCGCTTCAAAAGCAGTATATTTTGCCATACTCCGCCGCTAAGCGCCACCGCGTCAATCCCCGCGACCTCTCGCAAGCGGGCGCATAGCTCTGCGATCATCTGCGCGAGGGTGTTGTGGAAGCGAGCGGCGATGATCGGCGTGGGCACATGGGCGAGGACGTCGGCCACGACGCCCCGGATCACCGGGGTCGGGTCGATGCCCCAAGGCATGGCCTCCGTGGCGCTCGGCAGGGGCCACTCGTAGGTTGCTTCCTCCTCCGGATCCGCCAGCATCTCCAGCTCGATGGCCGCCTGTCCTTCGTAGGTCGCCTCCTGGCAGACCCCGCACAGCGCCGACACCGCGTCGAACAGGCGCCCCATGCTGGACGTCGGTGGGGCGTTCAGCCCGGTGGCGATCTGTCGCTCCACGACGCGCCGTTCCACGGGATCGAGGCCGCGCAGGGTGGGGAGGTCCGGCCATGATTCTCCGAACGCGTGATGGAGGTGGCTCCAGGCCATGCGGTAGGTGTGGCGTACCGCCGCGTCGCCCCCCGGGAGCGGGACATAGGCCAGGTGAGCTGCCCGTCGGTATCCGTGCAAATCGGCGATGAGGAATTCCCCGCCCCAGATGGCGCCGTCCTCGCCGTAGCCGGTGCCGTCGAAGGCCACGCCGATGACGGGGCCGGACTGCTGATGTTCGGCCAGGCAGGCGGCGATGTGGGCGTGGTGATGTTGCACGCCGATGGCCGGCAACCCCTCACGTTCGGCCCGCTCCAGCGCGTAGCGAGTGGCCAGGTAATCGGGATGCAGATCGTATGCCAGCGCTTTCGGCCGCACACGGAACAGCCGCTCGAAGTGCGTCACGGCCCTTCGATATGCCTCCAGCGTTTCCAGGTTCTCCATATCGCCGATGTGGTGGCTGAGGAACGCGTAGGGGCCGCGAGTGATGCAGAAGGTGTTCTTCAGCTCGGCGCCGCACGCCAGCAGGGGGATGGCCTCGTCTCCCAGGTGCACGGGATAGGGGGCGTAGCCCCGGGACCGGCGGATGGGCAGCTCGGCGCCCTGGAACACGCGCACCACGGAGTCATCGCACCGCATGTAGATGTCCCGGTTGTGGAGCAGAAACGCGTCGGCCAGCCGGGCCAGTCGGGACAGCGCCTCCTCGTTGTCGTAGGCGATGGGCTCCTCGCTGAGGTTGCCGGAGGTCATCACCAGCGCGTTGGGGATCCCCGCCTCCGACAGCAGGAGCAGATGATGCAGCGGCGTGTAGGGAAGCATGATCCCCAGGTTGCGCTGTCTCGGCGCCACGCTGGGGGCGATCCCGTTTTCAGGCCGGGCGCGCAGTAGGACGATGGGGCGCTCCTTTCCCTCCAGGAGCCGAGCCTCATCGTCATTGACATAACACAGGGTGCGGGCGACCCCCAGGTCCCGAACCATCAGCGCGAAGGGTTTGCCCACGCGGCCCTTGCGGGTACGCAGCCGTTGTACGGCCGTCTCGTCTCGGGCGTCACACGCCAGGTGGAAGCCGCCCAGCCCCTTGATGGCCACGATCCATCCCCGGGCCAGCAGGGCGCGCGTGGCCTCGATGGGATCGCGGGGGAGGTCGGGGGGGAGGTCCCCGCCGGGTGTGGGCACCAGGGAGAGCTGTGGGCCGCAGACTGGGCAGGCGTTGGGCTGGGCGTGGAAGCGCCGGTCGGCCGGGTCGTCGTACTCGGCCTGGCATTCCGGGCACATGGTGAAGGCCGCCATGGTCGTCTTGGGCCGATCGTAGGGGATGTCCCGGATGATCGTGAAGCGGGGGCCGCAGTGGGTGCAGTTGGTGAACGGATACCGGTAGCGGCGGTCGGCCGGGTCCATGACCTCGGCCAGGCACGCGTCGCAGGTGGCTACGTCGGGGGAGATCGGTTGGAATTCGCCGGACTGAGCCCGGCTGTGGCGGATCTCGAAGGTCGGATATCCGTTGGGGGGAAGCTTTTGTACATCGATGGCGTCAATGCGGGCGAGTGGAGGCGCCTCCGTTGTGAGGGCATGCAGGAATCCGTCCAGCGCCCGGGGATGGCCCTCGACCTCGATGTCTACGCCGGATGAGGTGTTACACACCCAGCCGCCCAGATCGTAGCGTCGCGCCAGATGATAGATAAAGGGGCGGAATCCCACCCCCTGGACAACGCCGCGCACATGGATACGGCGCCGGCTGATGGTCTGTGTGGGCTTCATGTCTCCCTGCTGTGGCTTCCCTCCCGAAGTTGAGATCCGTTCCGTTTCGAGCTCGGAATCACGTGTAGATCCTGATCTCGGCCGCGCGATTATAACACCGGGCCTGATGGGGGTCAATGATCTATGGTTGTTGGAGGTGTGTCCTTTTGGATGGGAATTGTTTCCCAGGCTCGGGGGGAGAGGGCCTGGATTCACGCCTGGGGGTGCAACCCCGTGTCAGATGACAGGCCGTGTGCCTCATCGGCATCAGGTTGAGCTGCATGGGAGCATGCTCCTGATCCCATGCGGGGGAGAAAGCAGCCGGTTGGGAGCTTTTGAAGCTAGCAGATCTCCTCGCCGTTCTGGGAGAATCGAGTCTGGCAGGACGTGAGGGCGTGGAGCAGTCGGGCTTTCAAGACCTCTTCGAGCTCTTTCGTATCGGCGTGGCCAAGCAAATTGCATTGCTCCGGCGGGTCGTCCTCCAGATCGAACAGCATGTATCCCTGGCCGTCGTCGCCCATGGCGTACTTGTACCGCGAGGTCCGAATCATGTAGTTGTAGCAGCCGAAGGCGTAGATCTCACTGAGGACTTGATCCCGGTGGCTGGCCGTTTCGTCCTTCAGGATAGGCCACAGGGACCGTCCCATGCAGCGTGAGGAGGGCGGCGCCCCGGTGGCGTCCAGCAGCGTGGGGAAGACGTCGATGATCTCCACTAACGCGGGGACCTCGCGACCTCCGGGGGTCGCAGGGTGTCGGATGATGAGGGGCACGTGGACGCTGGGCTCATAGAAGACCGATTTGTGCAGCCGGCCGTGATCCCCGGCCATCTCCCCGTGATCGGACCAGAGGACGATCATGGTCTCGTCCAGCCAGCCGCGATCGGCGAGGGCGTCCAGGATCTCTCCAATCCAGCGATCGATCAGCGAGATCTTGCCGTAGTAGTTGGCCCGGATGCGGCGAACGTCCTCATCGGTCATGGCCTCGATGCGCCCCTCCCGAGCGCGCTGTGCGGCGTAGGGCGGCGCCCATTCCGGCGTCTCCTCGGGAGGGATCGCCTCCGGCATGGCCTGCGGATCATACATGGTGGCGTAATCCTCAGGCGCGTCCCACGGCTCATGGGGGCCGCCGAAGCCGACGAAGAGGCACAAGGGGCGCTCTCCCTTGTACGAGCGGATGAACGCCACCGCCTGGCGGCCGATGTAGCTGTCCAGAAAGGCGTCGGTGGGCAACGGGCTCGGCCAGACCGCGCAGGGCCCGGTGGCTCGCCTTCGCTTGTAGTCGTCTCGGAAGGCTGCCAGGAGCCCACGCTCCTGCCATTCATCGGTCATATACGAGTCGGTATGCAGCGTGGCCCACGGCCCGGTGGTCTCGTGGACGTAATCGATCCCTCGGGAGCGCATGTAATCCTCATGGTGCCTCAGATGGTCGCCTTTTTTATGAGGATAGAAGTGCGATTTGCCGATATAGGCGACGAAGTATCCGTGGGCCTGGAGGCGGTGGAAGAACGTCTCGTCCGTCGGCGGGAGGGAGCCGGCGTTGGTCCACATGTGATGGTTATGAGGATAGAGCCCGTTGACGAAGGAAGCGCGAGCGGGCATGCAGATGGGGCAGACGGTATATGCATGCGTGAAGAGCACGCCTTCCCGGGCGATGCGGTCTATGCTCGGCGTGCGGATGACCGGGTTCCCCGTGCATCCCAGAGCGTCGGCTCGCAGCTGATCCGGCATGAGGATTAAAATGTGAGGTCTGTCGGGCATGGTCATCCTCCTATATTTGAACCCACTGACCGCGGATCATGGTACGCCAGGCGGTGAAGTCATCGTTGAACACCACCAGGTCGGCGTCCTTGCCCGGCTCGATGCTGCCCTTGCGGTCGGCCACGCCGATGGCCCGTGCCGGGGTCAGCGATGCCATGCGGACGGCCTCCACCAACGGGACGCCCACGTGCTCCACGACGATGGGGATCATCTCGTTCACCAGGGTCGTGCTCCCGGCGAAGGCCGTGCGGTCGAATAGCATCCCCACGCCGTCATGAACCTCGTATTCCATGTTCCCCATGCGGAAGCGGGCGCCTTCCGGCAGCCCCGCGCCGCTGGTAGCGTCGGAGACGATGCAAAGGCGGTCGGGGCCGATGCACTTGTAGGCCAGCTTCATCAGGGTGGGGGGCAGGTGCTTGTTGTCGGAGATCATCTCCACGGTCAGGCCCTCGTAGACCAGCGAGACCTCCAGCAGCCCGGGTTTGCGCCAGGGGCCCTCCCGTACGGTGGTGGACTGCGCGCTCCAGATGTGGATGATGTGTCGCAGGCCCGCGTAGATGGCCGGGACGATCTCCTCCTCTTTGGCGGAGCTATGTCCGGCGGCGGGGATGATGCCTAGCTTTCTCAGCCGGGCGGTGAGCTCCAGGGCGCCCGGCAGCTCCGGCGCGTAGGTCAAGACCCGGATCACGTCGTGGTGCTCCAACAGGCGGTCGGGCGAGCCGTCGTCCGGGGTGCGGAGGTTGGCCGGGTCCTGCGCGCCCGCCTGAGATGGGCTGAAGTAGGGGCCCTCCACGTGTGCGCCTAGCACTTGGGCGCCCTCACGCTCGTCCTGGATCCACGCTCGCACGCGCTCCAGGCAGGCTATTAGATCGGGGATGGGCGCGGTGGACAGGGTTGCCAGTAGCGAGGTCACCCCCCGTCGCGCGTTCTCCCGGGTGATCACGACGAAGGCCTCCGCGGTGGGCTCGTTGAACGTATGCCCCAGGGCCCCGTGGGTGTGGATGTCGATGAGCCCCGGCGTGATCAGCCGCCCGCCCGCGTCCACGCGCTCGGTGTCAGAGCCCAGGTCGTCCGGATCGGCGAGCCCTGCGATGGTAGCGCCCTCCACCACCACCGCCTTGCCGGTCACAATCTGGTAGGACAGCACTACACGGCCGTTGATCAGCGCTAGGCGTCTTGTTCGTGTTCTCATATCTGACGATCTCCTGTGATCGATGCCGTTCCTGAATGGCGCTTCGGTTGGGCGCAGCGCCGCTGCGCCCCTACCTGTTTCCCGAACTTACTCGGCCAGGCGTTGTA
>JAADGJ010000093.1:26649-51882 GCA_013152435.1 Chloroflexota bacterium
AGGCAGGTGGAACGGGTCCTTCACCGGCAGGGCCACCGTCTCGGTGATCTCGCGGCCCTGACGGTCCAGCTTCTGCGTCCACTCACCGTATTTGGGAACGGGGAAATGGGTGAAGGCGTAGTTATGCACCTTCTGGAACCAGTCGAGGGTCCAGGGTTCCTTCGATATCTCATAGGCCAACAACAGGGCGTACAGGGCCTCGGTGTGGGGCCACCAGATCTTGGCGTCGGCGAAGGGCCACCAGGGCTCGCCGCCCTCCGCATCACGGGCGAGGAAGATCCCGCCATATTCCTCATCCCAACCGAACTCGATGTGCCACCGGATGACCTCTACGGCCTGCCGGATGCGGGCCTCGTCGCCCCAATGCCGGAAGATGTGGATCATGAACCACATGGACTCGATGGCGTGCCCGGGCACGACGGATCGCCCCATGGGCGAGTCGATCAGGGAGTTGTCCAGGCGGACGTACTCGAAGAGGAGGCGTCGATCGGGACGCAGGAAAGCGGTCATCACCTCGTTGGCGTGGTACAGGCCCGCCTCCAGGATCTTCTGATCGTTCAGGTAGCGTCCCAACTCATGGAATACCAGGGAGAAGAGCATGGAGACGGCGTGGGCCTTGACGCCCTCCGGGAGCGGATAGGGGTCGGTCTGATAGGACCCCGGCCGGGAGAGCCGCTGTTGCACGTTCTCGTACGTCTCCAGGGCCAGACGAATGGCCTCCTGATCATCTGTGGCCCGGGCCAGCTCCGTTAGCCCATAGATGGCGAACCCGTCAGCGTAGATGCTGGTGGCTCCCTTCAGAATTCGGCCGTCCCGGTCCACGGCGAAGACCCAGCGACCCTGTTCGTCTCGGCCATATCGCTTGACGAAGTCGAAGATGTGCCGGGCGACCTCCAGCCATTCCTCCCGGGGCTCGATGTAGTTGTAAAGGGCGGAGAAGGTCCAGATGGCCCGTAGCTGGGACCACATGTACTTGTCCTCGCTGAGCACCTGACCCTCGTCGGAGATGCAGGTCAGGATACCGCCGTGCTCTCGGTCGATGGCGTGTTTGAGCCAGAAGGGGACGACGCGCTCCAGTAGCTCGGCGCGATAGATAGCGAGCAGATCGACGAAGCGGGCATCAATGCGCATGTTCATACTCCTCCTTTCCACCGTCCGCCGCTAGGGCATCTCTGAAGAGCCCGGATAAAGAGCCACGAAAAGCATCTCTGAAAATTTACCGGTACGGTGTCTGAGGGTCTCCCTCGGTTACCAGCTCCACAGGGAAAGGTGTGGAGGGGAGATCCCCTCCACGGAAATCCCGCTTTTCCGGCCTGGACCTGCCTTTCTCGGCCTTTTCCGAAGGATCAGGCTGAGGCCGGGCAGATCGAAGGCGGGAGAAAGGGTTTTCCCGGAGGGGCGAAGCCCCTCCTCCGGGCCTCCCCATAGCAGAAGCAATGGCTCTCTCAGACACGCTCTAAGGCCCCAGGAAGAGGCTTTCCTTATCGTCGGTGATTATAGGGTGGGTCAACGATCCTTGTCAATGGCATTCGCTCTGGCCGGGCTTTGACTTTTGCCTCGTTTCCCGTACAATCCGTTCGCTGTTTCTGAGAAAGATCCTATCGTGTGTCAGGACGGGCCGTGCTTCCTCAAAGTCATGTCGCGTATACTCTGGCCGCCTTCGATCTGATCCGGGATCGATCCCCGGCCCTGCGGAAGGCGGATCTTCGCTGGATCGTGTTGGCCGCCCTGGGCCCCGATCTCATCGACAAGCCGTTGGCGGCCGCCTATTTCTATCGTCGTTACCGGTCGGCGGTGCTCTTCGCCCACACCCTGCTGGCGCACCTGGCGGTGCTGGGCGTCATTCTGTGGAAACGGCCTCGATGGTGGCCGTATGCCCTGGCGTTCAACAGCCATATCCTCGTCGATCGCCTCTGGTTTTTCCCCGATACGTTCTACTGGCCCTTCCGGGGATGGCGGTTCCACGTCTGGCGGAAGCGGGGTAGCGAGCAGCAGGACATCAAGAAGGCATACTGGTATGCCTTCACCCGGCGGCCCGAGTTGTGGGTCTGGGAGTTAGGGGGGATTCTGGTGGGGTTGTGGTGGATCTGGCGCCATCGGCTGTACAGGCCGGGACGACTGTTGCACTTCCTGCTCACCGGCCGGTTACCCTCGCCTCGCGCTTGAGACCGCCCGGCCATTGCGACCTCTCGCCCTGGCTTCTCTCGAGGGCGCATCTCGCGGGGCTGAACGCCCGGTCGTGGGGCAATGGAAGGCGTGGTTGCGTCCGGGTAACGCTTGGACAGGAGACTGCCGAGGCTTTGCACAAAAAAGAAAGCCGCCCGAAAACCGGGCGGCTTCTTATGGGTGCGGGAGCGACGGGATTCGAACCCGCGATCTCCGGCTTGACAGGCCGACATGTTAACCAGCTACACCACGCCCCCACATAGCGCCTGATCTCTCAGGCGAGGGCGAGTATACCACAAGCCCGCTTCAGCGTCAAGTCATCGACGATTGAAAATCAGCCTTGGCGGCCCCCACGCCGCCCACTATTGATCTTCGCGTGGTGGAAGAAACATGCGGGCCGCGTCATTCGTTTTGGATAAGCGACCCACCGGGGCGCCCTTACAGAACTGTTTCCTGAAGACCAGGGCTCATATGTCAGCTCCACCGGGGGAGGTGTGGAGGGGAGCTCCCCTCCACGGGAATCCCACTTTTCCGGCTTGCACCGGCCTTTCTCGGCCCTTTCCACAGGAATCTGGGCCAAGGCCGGGCAGGTCGAAGGCGGAAGAAGGACTTTTTCCGGCGGGGCGAAGCCCCCGGGCCTCCCCATAGCAGAAGCAACGGCATTCCTCAGACACGCTCTAAGCGCTCAGCACGCGCTGGAACACCCCCAGCGCGTACTCGATGTCCTCCGCGCTGACGTGGTAATTGGTCACGGCCCGCACCTGGCGTGGTCCCAGGGCCAGCACGCGCACGCCCTCCGCTCCGAGTTGATCCACCAGCTCCTGGGTGGTGATGGTCTCGCTGGTGACGTCAAAGTACACGATGTTGGTCTTCACCCGCTCCGGATCGATGGAGATCCCATCCATCTCGGCCAGGCCCTCGGCCAGCCGCCGGGCGTTGGCGTGATCCTCCGCCAGCCGGTCCACCATCTCCGTCAGCGCTACGATGCCGGCTGCCGCCAGCACGCCCGCCTGGCGCATCCCGCCGCCGACCACTTTGCGTGCCCGTCGTGCCTCGGCGATGAACTCATGCGTGCCGCACACGATGGAGCCGACCGGGGCGGCCAGCCCCTTGCTCAGGCAGAAGGTCACCGAGTCGGCGTCCGCGACCAGGTCTTGGACGTCCACCCCCAAGGCGATGGCGGCGTTGAAGATGCGAGCCCCATCCACGTGCAGTTTCAGGCCGTGCCGTCGGGCCAGACTGCCGACGGCGTTCATGTACTCCACCGTCAGCGGGTTTCCATAGCAGCGATTGTGGGTGTTCTCCAGTGCGATGAGCCGGGTGCGAGGGAAGTGCACGTTATCCGAGCGGATGGCGGCCTCCACCTGTTGCAAATCCAGCGTGCCGTCCGGCTGGTTGGGAAGCGGGCGCGGGTGGATGCCCCCCAGAGCGGCTGCTCCGCCCTGCTCGTAGAGGAACGTGTGGGCCTGATCCCCCAGGATGATCTCATCGCCGCGGTTGCACTGGGCAAGCAGGCTGACCAGGTTGCCCATGGTGCCGCTGGCGACGAACATCGCTGCTTCCTTCCCCAGCTTCTCGGCGGCCATCTCCTCCAGCCGATTGATGGTGGGATCTTCCCCGAAGACGTCGTCGCCGACCTCCGCCTCGGCCATAGCTCGTCGCATGGCGGGCGTTGGCTTCGTGATGGTGTCCGATCGCAGATCGACTAAGCGCATGGTCTCCGCTCCTGTGGGCGATGTGTGTGGTGTGATGCGTGCTGAGTGTTGTGGGTTGCGTGTTACGTGTTGCGTGTTACGTGTTGCGTATTGCGTGTTGCGTATGCGTAGTACGTAACACGTGACGATTTCACAAATCCCCCGGTCGTAGCCGGCCGAGCTCGGTCCCATCCGGGGCGAGGCGTACCCGGCCGAATTCCAGCGTGTGCACCTGCGAGGGCTGCGCTCGAGGCGCCAGCACCACCGCCCGCTTGCCGTCGAGGTCGATGCTTTGTAGCAAGCCGACGTCGATCAGATATCCCTGGGCATCGTGCAACCCGCACAGCAATCCCCCGAAGCGGTACGACGGGATGCAGCGGATGGCGGTGATGCCGATCTGTCGTGCGGCCTCCATCAGATGAGGACGGGGAAGCCAGCCTGGCGTGACGATCGTCCAGCCCTCAGGATCCCTTTGTGCGTGGATCACCTCCTGTCGCAGGACCTCCTCCAGGCGCTCCCGTGCCTCCGGATCTGCCGGGATCCCCAGAGCCAGCCGGGTCCCCTTGAGGCGCGTCCGGTTCAGGTCCAGCGTGATCGGCCGAGCTGAGCGGAAGAAGGACCGGAAGCGGGCGAACCGGCGTGCTCGCCGTTGCTGCGGAGGACGTGATTGGGCCGCTGGCGACGGCGGGAGCTCGATGAGGCGGAATGTGCGGCGGTCTCGCCAGAGCCGGGCCAGGCTTTCCAGCTCGTTTGCCTTCTGGATGAGGACGATGTGGCTGGGGCGGAGGAGGTCGGCTTTGCGCTGCTTCAGCTCGTGTCCTGGGGCGCCGGCCACCAGGCCGCTGGTGTCGATGACGATCGCTTGCGCGCCCCGCGCCCGCAGGCGGTCGGCGAGAAGTCGGGTGCCGACCAGGCAGGCCAGCATGTGCCCGGTGGGCGAGACATCGCCCACGAAGTATCCCATCTGGAATGGGACGTCGCTGAGATGTTGGATCGGGCGGGTCACGTGGCCGGCGGAGATGGTGCCGGGGACCCCCAGGCTGGACTGCCCCACATCCGCATCCACCACCCCCACCTCTCGGCCGGCCTGACGCAGGGATTCGGCCAGGAAGGCGCAGAAGCTGGTTTTGCCCGCGTCCGGCACGCCGACGGCCATCACCCGCACCGGTCGGTCGGATCGGAGGATCGTGGAGACGGCCTGTTGCCAGCTTTCCGGGATCACGAGCGTCTCGGGCATGATCTCATAGGCGCGCACGAATGGTCTGCACGGGATTGAGCCAGGACGGCCGGTGCGTCGTCGGCTCTCTAATACTTCTTGACCAAATTTCGATAGGTTTGGGGCTGGCGGAACTGGATGATCTGGGACTCCTCCCGGGCGGTGCGAACGGCGTCCAGGTCGATCTTCCCCACGGCATAGCCCTCCAGGCCCTCATCGATGGCGGTGTACAGCTCACCGCGCGGGCCGATCAGCGCGCTGGCGCCCAGGAACTGGTAGCTGGGCTCTTCGCCCACCCGGTTGACCGCGGCGATGAACACCGCGTTCTCATAGGCCCGGCTCAGGCAGTAGGCTCGCCACTCCTCCGCGTGGGAGGCCTCCCACGCCGCGCTCACACAGATCAGCTCTGCGCCATCCAGCACCAGGCTGCGCGCCGCCTCCGGAAAGGCCAGATCCCAGCCGATGAGCAGCCCCACGCGGCCGAAGGGGAGGTCGAACACCGGATATCGGTATCCGGGGCGAAACGCCAGTCGCTCTTCCCCCTTGAGGTGGACTTTTCGGTAGTCCCCGATCAGATCGCCCTCCGGCCCCAGGAGCACCACGCCGTTGTAGATGATGCTCTCCACCCGTTCCTTGATGACCAGGCCGAAGGCGATGTGAACGCTGAACTCGGCGGCGGCCTTGGCCAGATAGTTCACCGCGTGGCCCGGCACTCGCTCGGCCAGGTCCGTAAAACGCGGCCCCAGCTCATGGCCCGTCGTGGCCAGCTCGGGGAAGAGGATCAGATCCGTCGGCTGCTCCAGGCAGATCCGCTCGACGTAATCCGACATGCGGCGTATGTTCTTCTCGGGCTCACCCAGGGCGGGGGCCATCTGTACCAGTGCGATGGTCGCTTCTCGCATGACCTGTGTGCCTCCAATGCCGAGATGCCCGGCGTCCGGAAATCGGGGATAGAACGCATGTTTCAATTGTACACCAGGCTCTCGAAAAGGGCAAGGTTTCGTCGCCCCCAAAGTTAGAACCCCGGATCTGATGAGATGCCGGGGTTCTCACCTGAGAAGAGCGAAAGGGGATCTCGCCCTGGAGCATGGCGAGCGTTGTCAGATGGGGATCACCGCCTGATCCCCACCGACCCTGTGTCCGATCTTGGTGGGGAAGCGCGGCGAAGGCGCCTACTCGCATCAACTGAACAACATGGGCGAGGCCCCCGCCTGCCACCTTTTCCCTCCACGGGCGGCCGCACCTGAAAGGGGAGGTGCGGAGGGGAAGCCCCTCCGAGCCGCCCCGGAGATGCGGGGCCACGTTTCCGTATCGCTTAACTTGATACCAATGGGAAGCGCGGCGAGGGCGCCATGCCTCGTCGTATCTCGCGGCGGCGCAGGGAGCTCCGATCAGCTCTCCCGGAGCAGGCGCAGCAGGCGTCCGGTGAGCTGCGCCCCGATGCCCGCCAGCCCCGCCGCATCCAGATAGTGCCCGGCGGCCGCGTCGAAGAGGATGCGGGCCTGGGCCGGCAGCTCCTCGTCGCCTTGCCAGTAGGCCACCGCGAGCCAGACCCGGGGGAGCGCCCGGAACCGGAACCCGATATCCCCCACCGGGTCCGGCTGCCCCCCTAAAGCCGTGGCGGCCTGCTTCAGCCGCTCCACTGCGTTGCCGATGGCCCGGGCCAGGGGGTATCCCGTATAGCTGTTGAACGCCTGGTGGTAGAAGGCCCCGTCCGGCAGCTCACGAAAGCTCACCCAGCGCCCGGTGAGCAGGGTCCCGTCGGCCCGTTGCAGGTAGGACAGGATGATCAGGCTCGTGATCTCCCGGGCGGGCTGCCCGGATGCGTCCACCACGGTCACATCCGGCCAGAGGACGGCGTACGTCTCATCCCAGAAGGGCAATTCGAGGCGTTGGCGTTTCTCATCCCATTCCGCCCCGGCCCACTCCGCAACCCGCTCGCCCGGACGATCGCGCAACGCGGCGCGTACCTCGTCGGCGGCCGCGGCCAGGCTGTCCAGCCACCACTGGCGGGCGGCGTGCGCTCGCTTATCCTGGCTCATGAGGCGCTCGCGCCCCGTCGCTGGCGGGACAGATGTGCGAAGTATTGCAGGCTACCCAGGAAGAGCGCGATCCCCATCGTGATGTATACGACGGCCAGGTAATGCTTCGGGATGGCGGAGCGGCGCAGTGTGATGCCCAGGCCGACCATCAGGAAGATGACCAGGTAGCTCTTCCGCGCCTGGAAGGCGAAGATGCACAGCGGATCCCGCTTGGGGGCCAAGCGGGCGATGTTGCGAGCGACGATGCGGGAGAACCCGAATCGGTAGACGATCAGGGCTGCGATGAAGCCGATCAACGCGATGGGTAGGCTCTGGCGAGGTTCCAGCGGCTGAAGCCACCCCCACGCCAGCCGGCATAGCATGATCCCGACGGCGCCCCACATCGCACCGGCGAGCGCGTAGAGCACGGATTTGGGGACGGTGGGCTCCCATCGTTTCAACGTTTCGAGCATAGGCGACTCCCTTGTCTCATGGTGATTTTGACGACAGCATGATTATACCCGCATGAATGGCCTATATGCTATGATCTGCATGGACTACGGCGAGCAGGGCTACCGTCTGTCCCTGAACGTTAAGCCGCCTAGCGGCCACGGACCCCGGTTGGTCGTCCGGAATCAGGCCGTTAGGCGGCCATCGATCAGGGGTATCCTGTTCGCTCATACCGGCATACACGACGCATGCAGGGACGGGATGTGCCCGGTTTTTCACCACAATGATGCTTGCAGGATGCCTTGGCCCTCTCCACCCCCCGGCCCCCGCTTCCCCCGAGCCAGGGAAGGGGAATTGAGTCCAATTCCCCTTCATGACAGCGCTCTGTGTGCCCTCGTCCCCTGCGATGGCTCTCGTGTCGGAGGTGGTCGGCTCCCATCGTTTCGGGGCGTCGGTCATGGGCGGGGCCCTCTGGGTTTTGACGTCTCTCCTCGTCCCCCGGGTTTGAACTCGGAGCGCAACAGCCCGTAGATCAGCATGTCCTCGTAGGCCCCGCCCAGGTAGATGGCCTCTCGCTCCCGGCCCTCCTGACGGAATCCGCACTTCTCCAGCACGCGCTGGGCGCTGACGTTGAACGCGGCGGTCCGCGCGACCACCCGGTGCAGGTTCAGGTAATCGAATCCATATCGGAGCAGGGTGATCGCCGCGTCGGTGGCGTAGCCCCGATTACGCCAGGCGGGGAGGACGCCGAACCCCAGCCGGGCATTGCGGTCACGCCACTGGATCTTCGCCAGCTGGATATCGCCAATGAGCTTGCCGTCCGGCAGGAAGATGCCCAGATAGATCTGCTCGTGGCCCTGCTTCCGCTGGATCTCCTCGAACCATCGATCCGCCTGTTCCACGGAAAGGCCGGGGGTGAACGTCTCCGTGGGACGCTCCTCTGTCTCGACCAGATGCCAGTATCGTCGACAGTCCTCCCGCTCCAGCGTGCGGAGGATCACCAGTTGGCCCCTCAATACCTGCATGGTATCTTCCGTTTCACCCCCGTCGGGCCCGGGTTCAGGTGGACGCCTGGGCCTGGAGATCCTGCGGCAGCGTGTTGACGGCCCAGCTGTAGAACGTCCAGACGTGATCGGGGTTCAGAGAGCTGGGCGTCAAGGTGGCCAGGCCCGTGTAGATGGCGTGCGCATGCGTCAGCAGGTCCTGCCAGGCCTCCGGGAACGTGCGCAATGCCCATTCGAGGCCGGTGAGCTTGGAGGTGGGACGGCGGTATCGGAGGCCGTAGAGCACGCGACACACGTTCAACACGGCCTGCAGGCGCTGAAGCGGCGATGGGCGCATCTTGACGATGGGGGCGATGCTCCATAGCTCACCGAGCAGGGTCTCCCGGACCATCGGCCATCGGCTGGGCGCGAAGAGCTGTGTCGGCATCGGCCCCGAGAGGGGCACCCCGGCCTCGCGCAGCTCCTGTCGCTCCAGCGGCCATTTGTCGTACCGGCGATCCGGATCGAACACGCCGCCTTGCACGCGATCGGCTACCAGCGAGCGCTGGCACTCGTTCATCTCCGCCTGGACGGGGAAGATCCCCTCCAGCACGGCGCCATATCGCCCGTGATCGCGCAGTTCGTCGAAGAGCTCTCGGATCCGTCGCCGCTGTCCCGGTGTGAACGGGCGCTTGATGACGCATGTGAAATCGACGTCGCTGAGGTGGGGGTTGAAGCACCCGTACGCGATGGATCCCGAGAGGTACAGGCCGATCATCTGGCCTTGCAGGATGTGGCCCAGCCGCTCGCGTAATGCCGTGATCACCCCAACGGCTTCGACGGGCAGGGACTGAATCCGACCGAACGTACTCATCTCGCCACCCCCTTCCATGGAGATCGGGTGGGGCGGCGCGACATCGCGCGGGGATCACCCCGTCGAGAGAGGTCTTTCTCTCCCACCTATGCCACCCTTTGACTGTGCACGATCCCTCACATGGCGCAATGCCGGCCGGGTGTTCCTGCCTCGCCGGCCGGCGTATCAGTCATTGAGATGGGTGATCCTATTTTACCGCTGTTTCCGGAGTTGATCAAGCATGATCGCGACGATGATGACCAGGCCGATGGCGGCCGGCTGCCAGTAGGCGGGGAATCCCAGGAGCACCAGCCCGTTGCGCAGCACCTGCATGATGGCGGCGCCGATGAGCACGCCCAGGATCGTGCCCTCGCCGCCGAAGAGGCTGGTGCCGCCGATGACCACGGCGGCGATGATGTCCAGCTCGTAGCCCAGCGCGGCGGTGGGGGCGGCCACTCCCAGTCGGGCGGTCATCAGCAGCCCGCCGATGGCCGTCAGGAATCCGCACAGCGTGTACACCAGCACCTTCACGCGTCCCGTGTTGATGCCGGAGAGGGCGGTCGCCTGCTCATTCCCGCCCAGGGCGTAGATCCGATATCCCCACACCGTGCGGCTGAGGAAGAGGGACATGATCACGGCGATCACCGCCATGAAGATCACGGGCAGGGGAACCTGTAGATTGGCCACCGGCACGTCGTATTGCCCCAGGGCGCGGAAGCTCTCCGGCAGCCCACGCACCGGCTGGCCGTTGGTCAGGCCGTAGCAGATGCCGCGGGCGACGCTCATCATCCCCAGCGTGGCGATGAAGGGGGGCAGGTTCGCCTTGCTGATGAGCGCCCCGTTGATGAGGCCGATGAGGATGCCGGTCAGCAGCCCGGCGATGATTCCCAGGATGACGGGGAGGCCTGACGTGAGGGCGATGGCGGCCACCAGCCCGGATAGCGCCATCGTGGAGCCCACGGAGAGATCGATCCCGGCCGTGACGATGACCAGGATCTCGCCGAAGGCGCTGATGGCGATCCAGGAGAAGGCGCGCAGCACGTTGAACAGGTTGCGGCTGGTCAGGAAGGTGTCGGTGCGCAGCGAGAGGAACAACCCCATGAGCACCAGCACCACCAGGATCCCGGCCTCCTGCGCCACCACCGCACGCCGCAATCGTAGGATGAGCGGGGATGCCTCGTTCCCTGTGGCGGCTCTCGATTCGACCGATGAGGATGGCATGTCTTCGACTCCCCCTATTGCATGGGCTCCGTGATATGGCCGCTGGCGTAAGCCATGATGCGTTCCTGGGTGGCCTGAGACCGATCGAGGATAGTGGCCACCCGGCCTTCGCACATCACCGCGATCCGGTCGCTCATGGCCAGGATCTCGGGCATCTCGGAGGAGATCATGATGATCCCGATGCCCTGTTGCGCCAGATCGCTCATGATCGCGTGGACCTCGGCTTTGGCGCCTACGTCGATCCCGCGGGTGGGCTCGTCCAGGATCAGCACCTTGGGCTCCGCCGCCAGCCACTTGGCCAGCACGACCTTCTGCTGGTTCCCGCCGGAGAGGTACATCACGCGCTGCGCCAGGCTGGGCGTGCGGATGTCCAGCCGATCGACGTAGTGTTGCGCCAGATCGTGCATCTTGTGCCGGTTCGCAATGCCGTTGCTCGATAGGCGATCCAGATTGGGGAGCGCGATGTTGCGCTCCACGCTGTGGATGAGCACCAGCCCCTGTTGTTGCCGGTTCTCCGGGACCAGGGCCAGCCCGGCCTTCACCGCGTCCTCGGGGGATCGGATGTCAACGCGCTTCCCATCGATGTAGATCTCGCCCGCGTCCAGCGGATCGGCCCCGAAGATGGCTCGCGCCGTCTCCGTGCGCCCGGCGCCCACCAGCCCGGCGAGCCCCAGGATCTCCCCCCGGCGCACCGTGAAGCTGACGTCCTCAATGACCCCGTGCCGGGTAAGGCCCCGCACCTCCAGCACCGTCTCCCCAAACTGGACGTCATGCTTCTGGAAGACCTCGTCCAGGGATCGCCCCACCATCAGGGAGATGATCCGCTCAGGCGTGGCCTCGCTGATGGGCATGCCCCCGACCCGGCGGCCGTCCCGCAAGACGACCACCCGGTCCGCCACGCGGAAGACCTCCTCCAGTCGGTGCGTGATGAAGATCACCGCCAGCCCCTGTTCCTTCAGCGTGCGCACGATGTCGAACAGGACGGCGACCTCCTCCTCGCCCAGGGCGGAGGTGGGCTCATCCATGATGATGACCTCCGCCTTGATGGCCAGCGCCTTGGCGATCTCGACCATCTGCTGCTCCGCCACGGAGAGGTCCCGTACCAGCGCATCCGGGGAGAAGCGAGCCCCTAGGCGGGAGAGCAGGGCGGCCGCCTCCTGGCGCATATGCTCGTAATCGACGATGCGGAGCGTTCGCCACACCCCCGGGCGATACAGCTCCCGGCCTAGGAAGATGTTGGTGGCCACGGTCTGGTTGGGCGTCAGGTTGAACTCCTGATAGATGATGGCGATGCCCAGCTGCTGCGCGTGCTGGGGGCCCTGAGGGGTCACGGGTTGTCCATGCAGGCGGATCTCTCCGGCGTCCATGCGGTAGGCGCCGGACAGGATCTTCATCAGCGTGGATTTCCCGGCGCCGTTCTCGCCCAGCAGGGCGACCACCTCACCGGCATAGGCCTCGAAGTCCACGTTATCCAGCGCCTGGACGCCGGGGAATGCCTTGGAGACGCCGCGAACCTCCAGCAGGGGGGCGGTTTCCCGACGCGTGCTCAAGATGGACCTCCTCACCAGGCTCGTCCAGCGTGATTCGGGGCGGTACAAAGGGGAGGCCCCTTCGCACCGTCGACCTGCCTGATGGGCCTCGGTTCCGTGTAGAGCCGTCCCTTGAGGCAGGTGAAGGATTGCAGGTCGAATCTCTCGACAGTATGTGTAGCGGCGAGGCAACGCCTCTACCCGGTCGCTCACCTCGCCGCCGGTTTATTCGTACGGCGGAAGCGGCTTGGTGAAGTCCATCGTCTCCCAGGCCTCGATCATGGCGTCCACGTTCTTGGCCGTGACGATGTCCATGCCGGAGTTGGTGAACGGTTCAAATTGCTTGCCGTTGACGATGTAGTCGTAGATCATCTGAACCGTGTCGTAGCCCCAGCCCCAGTACTTCTGGCCGATCAGGCCGTAGATCAGGCCCTCCTTCACGTACTCCAGCTCCACGGGGAGCGTGTCGAAGGCCACGGTCTTCATGCCGGCCTTGGCGGCCTCCTCCCACAGCGGCATGGAGCCACGCTCGGCGAACAGCGGCCACAGCCCGACGAAGAACCAGCCGGCCAGATCGGGATAGGCCTGCATGGTCTCCTCCACCACCTGGACGCCCAGGTTGATGTCGTCGTTGCAGGCCACCGTGGTGACGATCTCCAGGTTGCTGCCCTCCAGCCCATCCTTGAAGCCGCGGATGCGCTCCTCCAGGTTGAAGGCGCCGGGCACGCCGGTCAGGATCGCCACCTTGCCGCCCTCGGGCAGCGCCTTCTTGAGCAGCATGGCCGCCGCCTTGCCGCCCTCGTAGTTATCCACGCCCAGGTAGGTGAAGCGCTTGCTGTTGGGCGAGTCGGAGTCCCAGGTCATCACCGGGATGCCGGCCTCCACCGCCTTGTTGATGGGATCCTCGCAGGCCGTGGGGTCGTTGCAGGACACGCCGATGGCATCCACGCCCTTGGCGATGACGTCCTCCATCACCCGGGTCTGCTCGGCCGCGTCCGAGGCCACCGAGGCGGTGTACAGGATCTCCACCTCGTAGGGACCCTGCTCCGTCAGCTCCTTCGCCCGGGTCTCCGCGCCCACCTTACCCAGCTCGAACACCGGGTTGTTCAGCGCCTTGGGGATCCAGGCGATGGTGATCTTGCCGTCGGCCAGGATCTTGTCCCGGTCGAAGGGCAGCTGGGCGGTCGGCTCCTCGGCGGCTCCCTCCATCTTGAACTCGAAGGCGCCCTCCGGCGGCTCCCAGCCCTCGGTGTTCCACTCGTGCGGGATGCCCTTGGCGTCCAGCTGGGCCTCGTACTCCTTCAGGTTGGCCGCGGTGATCACGTCCACGCCGGTGTCGATGACACCGTCCTTGGCGCCCATCTCCTGCAGCGCGGCCTCCACGCCCTTCTCGGCCATCAGCTTGATGATCTGGACCGACTTGTAGCCCATGTCGAACTCGCGCTGGGCCACCGTGGCGTGGATGACGCCCTCCTTGATGAAGTTGATGATGTCGGTCGTGGCGTCGAAGCTGACGATCTTGATCTCGCCGGCCTTGCCCGCCTCCTTCACGGCCATCGCCCAGGCGGGGCCGTTGTACGCGTACACGCCGAAGGCGCCGGCCAGGTCCGGGTTCGCCGAGAGCACGGAGTTGGCCAGCTGCAGCGCCGTGGCCGCGTCCTCCTTGTCGTTCACCGGCTCCAGGGCCACGATGTTCGTGCCCTCGATGGCCTTCAGGAAGCCGTCGGTGCGCTGCAGGGCGTTCAGCGCGGTGTCGGAGCCGCGGCCGATGCCCACCTTGCCGCCGTTGGGCAGCAGCTGCTTCATGGCCTCACCCGCCACCATACCGGCGGAGTAGTTGTCCGTGCCGATGTACACCAGCGACACGCTGTTCTCCACCGGCGGGGTGTCCAGCGTGGTGACGAAGATCCCGGCGTCGGCGGCCTTCTTCATAACCGCTTCCAACGCGTTAGGATCGGACGGGGCGATGGCGATGCCGGTCACACCCTGGGCGATGTAGGTCTCCATGGTCTGGATTTGGGCCGCCACGTCCTCCTTCTGGGGCACCCAGAAGATCACCTGATCCTCAGACAGGCCCAGGTCTTTGGCCGCGGCGCGTACGCCTTTCTCTACGTTGGACCAATAGGGGTGGACGGATTTGCCGATCACGACGATCTTGAGGGGTTTGGCCTCGGCGGCTGGCTTCTCCTCCGCGGGTTTCTCCGCCGGGGCTGGGGTGGCCTGCGCGCAGGCTGCCAGCACCAGGCTGGCCAACACGAGCAACGATAGGAAGACCGTAAGTGCTCGCTTCATGGTCATGCCTCCTTGCACAATCGTTCATGGAACTATTGGAAAATGGGGGAGATGGCCGCCCCATAGCGGCCACGGTTACAGAGGTTGGTCCGACAGGGCTATGTCGTGCCTCGATCACCTCCTTTCCGTCATTTGGCTACCTACGCAGCCTGCGCCGAATCGGCGGTCTCGGCAAAGTCATCACGTGCGCCCACCATGTAGGCGACGACGCGCTCTCGGAAGTCGTGGATATCCCCTTCCACGGGGATATCGGCCACCTTGCGTCCGTGGCGCAGGACCATCACGCGATCGCCGACGCGATAGATGTCCTCCAAACGATGGCTGATGATGATGACGGAGGCGCCCTCCCGTTTTAGCTGTTCGATCAGATCCAGCACCTGATGGATCGCCGCCACGCTGAGGGCGGCCGTGGGCTCATCCATGATGATCACCTTGGCGTTGAAGGCCGTCGCCCGCCCGATGGCCACCGCCTGGCGTTGGCCCCCGGACAGGGTCTCCACCTTCTGGCGCACGGAGGCGATGTCGATGCGGAGTCGCTCCATCAGGCGCTCGGCCTCCTGGGCCATGCGGCGCTGATTCATGATCTTCAGCGGGCCCAGCTGGAAGCGGACGATCTCCCGGCCCAGGAAGATGTTGGCGGCCACGTCCAGGTTGTTGGCCAGGGCGAAGTCCTGGTAGACCATCTCGATGCCCAGTCGGCGGGAGTCCTCCGGCTGCATGATGTTCACGCGCTGGCCTTCGATGTAGATCTCCCCCTCGTCGGGGGTGTAAGCGCCGGACAGGATCTTCATCAGGGTGGACTTTCCGGCCGCGTTGTCTCCCACCAGGCCCAATACCTCGTTGTAGCCCAGCGTCAGGTCCACGCCCCGGAGCGCCTGCACGGCTCCGAAGCTCTTGCGGATGCCTCGCATCTCGACGAGTGGGACGTTGTCGCTCACGGTTGCCTCCCGCCTCATCTTCGGGTTCGGCGTCGCATCGTGTCGTAGGTGACCGCGATCACCAGCACGATGCCCAGGATCGTGTCCTGAAGATAGGACGAGATGTTGATCAGCACCATGCCGTTTTGCATCACGCCCATGATGGCGGCGCCCAATACGGCGCCCAATACGGTGCCCTCGCCGCCGAACAGGCTGGTGCCGCCGATGACGGTGGCGGCGATGGCCCACAGCTCATATGCGGTGCCCACCGTGGGCGTGCCCTGCCCCAGCCGAGATGCCAGCAGGATGCCGGTGATGGCGGCCATGAATCCGCTGGTGGCGTAGCAGAACAGGCGCACCCGATCCACGTGGACGCCGGATACCCGGGCCGCCTCCAGGTTCCCGCCGACCGCGTAAATGTGGCGGCCGAGCACGGTGAAGTTCAGGATAAAGGAGACGGCCAGGGCCAGGATGACCAGGATGATGAAGGAGATGGGGATGGTGGCCACCGTCCCCTGCCCCAGGGCCAGGAAGGGGGATTCGGACGGGTACACGATGGGATAGCCACGGGTGATGTATCCGGCCATGCCTCGGGCCATCAGCCAGGTGCCGAGGGTGATGATGAAGGCGGGGATCCCGAGTTTGGTGACGAACAGTCCATGCCACAGGCCGATGAGCGTGCCGACCGCCAACGTGATGAGGATGGCGGGAACCATGCCGATGGGCGGTATCCCGGCGACGCCTTTGAGCATGAGCGTGGCGGCGATGACGCCGGTGAGCGCCGTCAGCGAGCCCACGCTAAGGTCGATGCCACCGGTGATGATGACCAGAACCTCTCCGATGGCCAGAACCCCGAAGGTGGCCATGAAGCGCATGATCACCGCCAGGTTGGCAGGTTTGATGAACGTCTCCGGCTGGCGCCAGTAGAAGTAGAGGCATAGGAGCAGCAGCGCGACGAGGACGTTCAGCTCGCGAAATTGCCCCAATGTCACACGGCGTCGCTGTGAGCGGGTGGCCACGGCCATAGCGTGTCTCCTCGCTTGCTCTATCGTTGACCCCGATCCTGGTGTGGTCTCGCCGCGATTGGGCGAGGAGGAATCCAAAGAGGAAGATTCCGATTCGTAGGGAGGTGGGAAAGCTCTTTCATTATAGCGTTTTTATCCGGGCTCGTCAATGTTGAGAAGGCGCGAGATTCCCCACATCTCACCACAGAGTCGCAGAGAGAGCGCTGAGGTAGAGTTGTGCACTTTCGTCCTCTCCGTGAGCGGAGAGGGCTTTGCAGGGGAGATCTCCTCTGCGGGGATCACTGCGGAGGGCGGTCGGGGCCCGGGGCCCATCGCGCCTGTTGGCGAATATGCTCCCACTCTTGGGGGGTGTTGGCGTTGGTGAACGAGCGCGTCTCGGGATCGAAGACGCGGACCTCCGCCAGGGAGACGGGGCGCACCCGCACCGCCGGGTAGAAGGCGAGGATCTGACGCTGCCCCCGGTTCAGGCATTCCTCGATGGCGGGGAGGCATCGGCGGTGGTAGAGCGCATGAAGGGGCTCCGGCCGGCCGGTGGGGTAGGGGACGATGGCATCGTATCCGGGACGTAACAACGCCAGATAGCGGATCAGCGCCGAGTTCAGGAAGGGCATATCGCACGCCACCGCGAGGATCCAGGGCGTCGTGGCGGCCTGCAGGCCCGCGTGCAGGCCCGCCAGCGGCCCGGCCGATGGGTAATGGTCCCGGACGACCCGGCCGGGAAGCGCCGGGCTGGGGGCGTCATGCGCCCCGCGCACCACCACGATCTCGCATGTGAGGGGAACCAGACGCTCTGCCACGCGGGCGATCAAGGGCTGCCCGCCCGCGTCCAGCCATGCCTTATCCTCTCCCATGCGGCGGCTGCGGCCGCCCGCCAGGATGACCGCCGTAAAGGGCTCCATGATCTCTCTGCGGGTGAAAGGACGTGAAAATCAATAGCGGATACCCGGTGGTATCCGCTACATACTTGCCTGGCCTGGTGCCCGACGTCGTGATGGATCGCGGCTGAACCCGATCACTCGGCGCCGTGCTCCTCCAAATACCTGACGGCGTCTCCCACGGTGGTGATCTGCTGGGCCTCTTCGTCGGAGATCTCTCCGCCGAATTCCTCCTCGAAGGCCATGATCAGCTCGACCAGATCGAGCGAATCGGCCTCCAGGTCCTCTCGGAAGCTGGCCTCCATGGTCACCTTTTCCGGTTCCACGCCTAATTGTTCTACGATGATGTCTCGAACACGCTCGAAAATGCTCATGGACTATCCCCCTTTCGCTCGTAAATTATGAGTGTGAATTATGGATGGATGGTAACGACCGCCATTCTAACCGCGCCACTGGGGGGTGTCAAGCTGTGTCAGAAGGTTTGACACTGCTCGCGCACGCGGGTAAGATGCCCCGGGTACCGGCCCATGTCAGCCAGACATAGAAACACCGCTTTGTACCGGAAGTTACGGGAAAGCACATCCGGAGGGCCCTTTTGACGGGAGGAGAAAAGGGCCTCCATGGGATGTGGGGAGATGATCGCTCGGATGACTGTGGAAGGGGGAAGAAAGCCTCGCAGCTCGCATGAGAGACGGAAGGCGGACCATATCCGCATCAATCTGGAGGAGGATGTTCAGTTTCCCCGCCTCACGACCGGACTGGAAAGATATCGCTTCGTTCATGTGGCGTTGCCCGAGCTGGACCTGGAGGCGGTGGATCTCTCCTCTATGCTGCTGGGAAAGCGGCTGGCCATCCCGCTGCTGATCTCGCCCATGACGGGGGGGACGGCGGAGGCGGCCCGGATCAATCGCAACCTGGCGCAGGCGGCTCAGGCGTGTGGGCTTGCCATGGGGCTGGGCTCGCAGCGGACGGGCCTGGAGGTGTCGGAGACGGCGGACACCTTTCGCGTGCGTGACGTGGCGCCGGACATTCTGCTCCTGGCCAACCTGGGCGCTATCCAGCTCAACTACGGGTACACCGTCGAGCATTGTCGCCGCGCGGTGGAGATGATCGAGGCCGACGCGCTGATCCTGCACCTGAACGCGCTTCAGGAGGCGTTGCAGTCCGATGGCAACTGGAACTGGTCGGGGTTGCTGTCCAGGATCGAGCGTGTGTGCCGGGAGCTGACGGTCCCGGTGGTGGTGAAGGAGGTGGGGTGGGGCATCTCCGGTGATGTGGCACGCCGTCTGGTGGACGCCGGCGTGGCCGCCATCGACGTGGCGGGGGCGGGCGGCACATCCTGGAGCCTGGTGGAGATGCATCGGGCGACCACGGAGCGGCGGCGGCGCCTGGCCGCTGCCTTCGCCGATTGGGGCATTCCCACGGCCGAGGCACTGGTGGCGGTGCGGCGCAGCGCACCGGGAATCCCGATCATCGCCTCAGGTGGGATCCGCACCGGGATCGACGTGGCCAAGTGCCTGGCGCTGGGGGCGGAGGCGGTGGGGATGGCCTCGCCCCTCCTGAAGGCGGCTGCCGTCTCGGCGGAGGCGGTGATCGCTGAGGTGGAGACGCTGGCGACCGAGTTGCGGGTGGCGATGTTCTGTGCCGGCGCCGGGGATGTGGCCGCGCTGCGGGAGCCCGGCCGACTGGTTCGTGTGGATGGAGGGGATGCGTGGCGCTGAGGGAGGCGATGACACGGCTCCTGCCGTTGATCGAGGAGGCGTTGCGAGAGGCCATCGAGCCGCCCGATCCGGCATTGGAGGCGCACTATGGGATGATGGCCTACCATATGGGATTCGCCGATACGGATTTGCAGCCGGCCCGGGCGGACGCGGGGAAGCGCATTCGGCCGCTGCTATGCCTGTTGACGACCGAGGCGGCGGGGGGCGATGTGAAGCGGGCGATGCCGGCGGCTGTGGCGTTGGAGCTTCTGCATAACTTCTCCCTGGTCCACGATGATGTCGAGGACGCGTCCCCCACGCGTCGTCACCGGCCGACCGTATGGAAGATATGGGGGGTTCCCCAGGCGATCAACGTGGGGGATGGGATGTTCGCCCTGGCGCACCTGGCGCTGGAGCGGCTGTATCGGCGGGGCGTCCCGGCGGAGATCGTCCTGCGGGCGCTGTGGGTGTTCGATGAGACCTGTCGCATGTTGACCGAGGGACAGCACCTGGATCTGGCGTTCGAGGCTCGCGATCGGGTGAGTGAGGACGAGTACCTGCAGATGATCGCCGGGAAGACGGGGGCGTTGTTGGCGACCTCGGTGCAGTTGGGCGCGTTGGTAGCGGGCGCGGGGCCGGAGGAGGTGGCCGCCTACGAGGAGTTCGGGTGGGCGTTGGGCCGGGCGTTTCAGATTCGGGATGACATCCTGGGGATCTGGGGGGACGAGGCGGTGACCGGGAAGTCAGCCCGGAGCGACATCCTGAGCCGAAAGAAATCGCTGCCCGTGGTGCACGCGCTGGCCCAGGAGAGCGAGGCGGGGCGCGCTCTGCGGGCGATCTATGCCCGGCCGGAGATTACGCCGGAGGATGTGCCCGAGGTGTTGCGTTGGCTGGAGGAGGCCGGCAGCCGGGCGTATGCGGAGGCGATGGTGCAGGAGGCCTTGAGCGGCGCGGAGGCTGCCCTGGCCAGGGCGCGGCCCCTGGAGCCTGCCGCGGCCGCCTTGCGGGAGCTCATGGATGCGCTGGCAAGAAGGACTTACTGATCCGGATGGGAAAGCCGGCTCTACTGACCGGAGGCGATCTCGACCTCCAGCGGGCGCCCGTTATGACGGCTGCGATCGGTGTATTGGCGGGGCGTTCTCGATCGTGATGGGGGCAGGTCGCTGAGCACGATGCGCTTCGGGTGGCTGCGTCGCCACCACCACAGGACCCCGCCGCCGATCAGCAGTATCCCGATGGTCATCGTGATCGTCCATATGATCCCGTTGCGTCGCTTCGTCATCTGTTATCCTCCGTGATCCTCTCCCGTGAGAGTGTGTCTGAAAAATGCCGTTGCTTCTGCTGTGGGGAGCCCCTCCGGAAAAAGCCCTTCTTTTGCCTTCGACCTGCCTGGCCTCGGCCTGCGTCCTTCGAGAAGGGCCGAGAAAGGCAGGTACAGGCCGGAAAAGTGAGATTTCCGTGGAGGGGAGGTCCCCTCCACACCTCCCCCTGTGGAGCTGGTCGTTGAGCCTGTGGAGCTGGTCGTTGAGGGAGACCCCCTCAGACATCTTGCCGGTGAATTTTCAGACACGCTCTGAGACCTCTTCAGGGTTCCGCTGGACCTCTTTATGCGAGATCAGCAGCGGCAGCTCCCACGCTGCCGCAGGTGGAGCATGGGAGCTCCACCTGCTCAAGAAGCACTGTGATGTAGCCACATCGCCTGCCGATGGCAAGAAGCGTTACCTAAACCAATGATCGCCCAAAAAGATGGGATTTGTCAAGGCCAGCAGGCGACTTTGTCCGTCACGGATCTCCACAAGGCACCAGCGCGCTTGGCCGTCCGCGATCGTCCAGGAACGCGAGCCCTGGCGATCCGGGCGCCACTCGTCCAGCGGGGCGCCGTCGGCGATAAGGCGTGCCCGGGCGTGAGGGGGGCATCCATCCCACCTCACTCGGATCTCGGCCGCACCGCACGGCAGGGCATCCCCCATCATGGCGTGCTCACCGGTCTGCGCCCGGCCGTGGAGATCGACTCTGGGCCCGGAGCTCAGGTACAGATGTCCCCGGGCGATGGCCTGCAGGATCGCCTCCTGGGAAAGCGCATCCGCGTGCACCACGTTAAATCCCACGTTGAGGTCCGCTGGAGTGGCTTGACCCGTTGGGCCGTGCGCGTCGGTGCCGACCGTCGCCACCAGCCGATGTCCCTGATTCATCCAGACATACCACATCGCCAGGGATCGTTCGTTCTTGCTGTCCTCGTCCCATGGCCCGTTCCACACCTCGACCACGTGGGCGGGGCCGGGCATGACCTCCGGGTATCGCCAGTCGCAGCCTGTGCAGACCGGATCGCCCTGGATGCCCGGGTGAGCGATGACGAATAGCCCGCCCATCGCCGCCACCTCGTGGGCGATATCGGCCATGGAGCGCTCGCCCGGCCGGATACGCCAGTCGATCCAGTCGTATGTTCCCAGGCTGAGGGCATGTCCCCAGAAGGTGGTCAGCTCCATACCCGCCATGATGAGGAGATCCTCCGGCGGGTTCTGGGGGATCTCGGCCAGCCCGGTGACGGTGTTGTGGTCGGTGATGGTGATGAAATCAAGCCGGTATGCCCGGGCGATCTGCGCCAGGCTCTTCACGTCCCAGGTCCCGTCGGAATGGATCGTGTGCGCGTGCAAGTCTCCCCGATACCAGCCGGCCGTCCGCCGGAGAACGGGCTGCGGGCGAGCCGTCGTGGATAGGGCCGGGGAGGGCGGATCGGCGCTGGACGTCTCCACGACGATGTCGAGCCGATAGTCGCAGGGCGCGCCGGGGATGATGCGGTGGGTCTCGATCTCGATCGTCCAGGGGCCGGGCGGAAGCGTCCCCGGGCGATAGCCGGGTGTGGCCCGATCGAGGCTGATGTGGACGTGTTGATCGCCTCCGCCGCGATGGGCTGCGCCGCGAAACCCCGTTGGGTCGAACAGGCTGAGACAGAGCAGGTTGCGAAGCTTGTCGACCGGAGGGGCCGTGTAGTGGAAGCGGATGTCCAGCCTCGTGGCGTGGGGTGGGACCTCGAACGGATGGGGGATGTGGCGTTTCATATCCTCTGACGTGAGCGTGCCTTGAAAGCGGTAGCGCATGGTGACTCCGGTGTGTGGGGTTATCCCGGTAGAAACCGGGCGAAGACCTGGTTCCCGATCAGGCGTGCCCGGGGCGTCAGGCGTACGCGTCCATCGATGCGCTCGATCAGCCCCAGCTCGGCCAGCTCAGCCAGCTCGCTCCCGAAGACAGCGGAGATCGCGCATCCCCATCGCCTTCGGAATTCGTCCTCGGACACGCCCTCACGCACCAGGCGCAGGCCCAGCATCATCATCTCGCCCATGCCCAGGTCCCGGCCGATGTGCTCACCGTCCGCCCTCGCCGATTGGCCCGCCTCGATTCGCTTGATGTATGCCTGTGGGGAGGTCAGGTTCCACCACCGTCGCCCGGGATTCATCGAGTGAGCGCCGGCGCCGAATCCCAGGTACGGCTGATAGCGCCAATAGATCAGGTTGTGTTGACAGGCGAAGCGGGGGTTGTCGGTGATCGACAGCGGGGAGCCCTCATGCCGGGCCCAGTTGGAGATCTCATATTGGACGTAGCCGGCCGCCTCCAACCGGGCGCAGGCCAGCTCATACAGGTCCGCCGCCAGATCATCATCCGGGAGGGGGAATCTTCCCTCGGCGGCCCACCGGGCGAAGGGCGTGCCCGGCTCGATGGTGAGGGCGTACAGGGAGATATGCTCCGGTCCCAGGGCGATGGCTCGATCGAGGGTGGCTCGCCATCTCTCTGGCGATTGCTCGGGGAGGCCGTAGATCAGGTCCAGGCTGATGTTCTCGAATTCGGCCTTCCGGGCGGCGTGGAAGGCCGCCTCCGCCTGGGCCGCATCGTGGATACGGCCCAGAAAGCGCAGCTCGGCGTCATCGAAGCTCTGGACGCCCATGCTCAGCCGGTTGACGCCCAGCTCGCGCAGCCCGGCGAATCGCCCCTGATCGACGGTGCCGGGATTTGCCTCGCAGGTGATCTCGGCGTCCGGCGCTACCCGGAACGCCTCTCGGCAGGCGGCCAGGACCTCGGCCAGCAGCTCCAGGGGCAGGACGGTAGGGGTGCCGCCGCCCAGGAAGATGGTGATAGCCGCGGGGTGCTCACGCTCGGCCCCGGCCCGGGTGATCTCCCGAACCAGCGCGGCCGTGTATGAGGGGAACAGGTCGGCCATCCCGGCGTACGAGTTGAAGTCGCAGTACGGGCACTTGTGTTGGCAGAACGGGATATGGATGTACAGGCCGAGCGGCGTCGTCTGGCTCACGGCCTTGCTCCCTGATGCAGAGGGGCGATCACCCGGCGCGTGATATGTCGTGGCACCGCTCGATGCGGCGCTGCCGGTGCATGGTCGTGCGTGGCTTACTCCCGATTCTCCAATCGGAAGCCGTGACCGCGCACGGTGACGATGTACTGGTGCTCGGGGTCCAGCTCGGCGATGCGCTCTCGCAGGCGGCGCACCAGCGCATCGATGGCTTGCTCGGACACGCCCTCCTCGACGGCCTCCGGCCAGACCGCTCGCACGACCTCCTCCCGGGTGACGACGCCGCCCTGGGCGTTGATCAGCAGTTCCAGCAGCCGATACTGGGCGACGGAGAGCGGCGGGGTGAGCTCCCGGCCGCGCACGAAGACCTGGCGCGTGGCGGGCTCCAGACGCAGCCCCGGCTCGATGTCCTCCTCCAGCGTCAGGGGGGCCGTGGCGCCCGCGTCCACGAAGGCCAGCTTGAAGCGCAGGGCGATCTGGATCTCGTCGCCGTCCTCGAGCTGTTGCGCTTCGGTGACCTCTTTCCCGTTCACATAAGTGCCGTTTTTGCTCCCCAGGTCCTCCACGTAGTAGTCGCCGTCGATCCAGTACACGCGCGCGTGGTGCCGGGAGACCACGCGATCGGGGAGCACGATGTCACAGTCATCCGCCCGGCCGATGGTCAGGCTCTGCTTGTCCAGCAACCAGCGACGGCCGGCCTCGGTGCCCCCTCGCTGCAGGATCAACATGGCCGTTTCTGTGGAGTTGATCGTGTTCATGGGTCTACACCTCTCTTGACAGAAAGCAGCAATGCGCAGATAATGCGCGCTGCGAGCATGCTTCTTCAGGGCGTTGAGTCATCTGGGATATATTATACCCCTTCACGCTCGTAAATCATAACCCTTTGGAAACGGGTCGTGTATCTTTCCCATGTGGGAAGATCACGGGAGGCTGGATAGGGATCCATGAGTCAGGTACTTCCCGTCGGCACGGTTCTGCGTTCCCGGTACAAGATCGTCGAGCTGGTCGGCCATGGCGGCATGGGCGCCGTCTATCGGGCGGAGGATCTGCGCCTGCAGGGGCGGCAATGTGCGATCAAAGAGGTGTTGCCGGAGCTGGGCCTGCCGCCCGATCTGCTTCAGCAGATGCAGGAGCAATTCTACCGGGAGGCGAGCACGCTGGCCCGTCTGGACCACCCGAACCTGCCCAAGGTCTCTGACTACTTCTCCTATCACGGACGGGAATATCTGGTGATGGACTTCGTGCCCGGCCGTGATCTGAAGGAGATCGTGGACGAGGCCCGCCGCCAGGGGGCGTTTCTGCGTGAGCGTCGCGTGCTAGGATGGGCCGCTCAGCTTTTGGATGCGCTCGAGTACCTGCATGGTCAGGACCCGCCGGTGCTCCATCGCGATATCAAGCCCTCCAATATCAAGTTGACCCCACGAGGCACCATCAAACTCGTGGACTTCGGCCTGGTCAAGTTAATGGCCCCCAACGACAGCCGGACGGTGACCGTGGTGCAGGGGCGGGGGACCGTCCAGTACACCCCTCTGGAGCAATATGGGGGCGACCTGGGACATACCGACGTTCGCTCCGATATCTACTCCCTGGGAGCCACGCTGTATCACCTGCTCACCGGGACGCCGCCGGCCGACGCCAAGCTGCGCTTCTTGAAGCCGGGCACGTTGGTGCCCCCTCGCAACATCAACCCGGCCATCTCCGTGCGCACCGAGCGTGCCATCATGGCCGCCATGTCCATGCATCCGGATCAACGTCCCAGCAGCGTGGCGGAGTTTCGATCCATCCTGTTCGGCACCGGCGACGTACGGGTGGGCTCTTTGGGCAGCCCCAGCTTCTCCCAGGAGTGGCAGGAGGCCATCCGGCTGAACAGCTGGCTGGTGGGGGCGGCGCTGAGCCTCATCGCCGTGGCCCTGACGGTTACGCTGCTGGCCCCGCCGCTGCCGACTCCCTGATCTCGTGACGGGGCTGTGCCTCTTATTCCTCTTGGAGTT